>JBIQML010000036.1:0-15629 GCA_044463405.1 Nakamurella lactea
GGAAGCGTGGCTCACCATCAACCGGAACGGCGGCCCTATCTGACCGCAATATCCAACCTTCAGGCCATTGGCGTCGGTGGTGGCGCCGATGAGGTTGACGGCGACCTCGTGACTGGTCAGCGGCTGGCCGCGCCAGTTCATGGTGATCGACGAGAACAGCCGATGCTCAATTTATTCCACTTGGAGGTGCCCGGCGGGAAGGGGCAGCACGTGATGGTGATGCCGGTGCGGGCGGCCAGCTGGCCCAGTTCGACCTTCCACAGCCGGGCCCGGTAGCTGTTGGACCCGCCACCATCGGGGGTGATCAAAAGGCGGGTGGCGTCGGGGTAGGCGGGCGCCGACCAAATCCCACCAGCGTGCCCCGGTTGGCCTTCTGCCCGACCAGCTCCTTCTTTTTCGAGTCGACGCTGATAACCGGGTCGCCGGTGGAAAGGAATTCGGCGCGGTACAACAATCCTGAGGTGGCAACCTGTCGACGGCTGGTCCGGCTGCAGGGATCGATGTGATAGCGCGCCTGGCGGCCGTCACCACCACGCACGGATGTGCCCTTCGCTGGCATGTGCGGTGGGGCGACGAAGCTCTGTCTGGTCATGACGTGGCCATCGTGGGGGCTATCGCCGGGCTTCGTGGAGCGTTGCGCGATCTCGCCGCCTCGGCTCAGTCGCCCGAGGTGGAAGGCGAGATCAACGGGCCGCATGCCGGCCCGATGCCGTTCTGGATCAGGTGGGGGTACCTCGCCCCGGCTGATCGTCTAGATCCGGGCCGCGATGTCTCTCGCGCCCGATCATGCATCGACCTGTTCATCGGTGGTCTTCGTGACGAGCTACACCGAGCCGCTGATGCGCACGTCCTGACCCAAATTCACCCGGCCACGTAGGTGACGACCTCGGACCTGCATTTCACAGCGGTCGCCAGAGTGGCTGGCGATGGTCGGCGCTGCACACCGGGGTGGGGAGCGGATGGCGGTCGCGGTGAGCTTCGGCGTGTCGCACCGCGCGCGCATCGACCTTGTCGGCGTGGATCTGGATCTGCGCCCAGAACGAGTGGTTGACGCGTATGCGGCCGGGCGGCGCAGCGTCGCGGTGACGAGCAGTGCGGTTCAAGCGCTTATCGCCAGGCGGCTACGCCCAGGGCAGATCGAGGCCCTGATGCTGCCCGAGTTGGGTCATCACACGCCTGTTCGCGGATTCGGGTCAGGTAGTGACAACGAGCTTGCCCGGCGCTCCGTTCTCGAGCGCTGCGATCGCCTCGACCCCTGCTGCGAGCGGATAGGTGGCATCCACGACGGGTTCGATGCCTGCCGATTCGCAGAAGGCGATGAGTCGGCGCATTTCGTCGAGCGTTCCCATGGTGGAGCCGACGACGGCGATCTGTAGGAAGAAGAGGCGTTGCAGGTCGGCGGAGGGGTCGGCCCCGGTTGTGGCGCCGCAGCCCACCAAGATGCCGCCAGGCCGGAGGGCCCGCATGGAATGCGCCCACGTGGCCTTGCCAACTGATTCGAACACCGCATCGACCCGCTCGGGCAGGCGAGATCCGGGCTCGAAAGCTGCCGCGGCACCCAGGCGCTCGGCTCGTTTGCGACCCTCAGGTGTTCGGGCAGTGGCCCAGACTCGCATCCCAGCTGCGGCGCCGAGCTGTATCAACGCGGTGGACACTCCGCCGGTGGCGCCCTGGACTAGCATCGTCGACCCCGGCGCGAGGTTCGCGCGCGTGGTGAGCATTCTGTAGGCCGTCAGGTATGTGGTACCCAGCGTTGCGGCCTGTTCGAAGCTCATTTGCGCCGGTTTCGGAACGGCGTTTCGGGTGGGCACCACGACATAATCGGCGAGCGTCCCTTGATGGCCACCCTCGGTCAGCAGGCGGCGCTTAGGGTCCAGGGTTTCGTCACCTGAGAAGTCGCGGTCGCCGATCACGGGGTAGATCGCAACATCCGTGCCGTCGTCCAGGGTACCTGCGGCGTCACCGCCAAGGATGATCGGGAATTCCTCTGGTTCGATCCCGACTCCGCGGAGCGTCCAGAGATCGTGCCGGTTCAGCGAGGCCGCCCGTACCGCCACTCGCACCCACCCGTCCGGGACTTGTGGTTCCGGACGCTCACCCACCGCAACGGCATTCAGTGGATGGCCCGGATCTGGATGGGTGGCATAGATCGCGCGCATTTAGACTCTCCTGACTGTCTCGTTTCGGCTGGCGGTATCTGACTCATGTCAATTCGACGGGGTGGTGCTCCTGGAGCGATGCCGACTCGAGTTGACTCGCGATCTCGACGGCTGTCTTTCGCAGCGAGAACAGGGCCTCTGGGAGAAGCGGTGCGAGCGGTTCCGAAGCGGGGCGCGAGGCGGTGAGCGCCGCGACGACGCGGGAGTCTCGTAGGCGGATTGGGACGGATACTGCGTTGATGCCAACTTCGTTCTCGCGCATGTTGATTGCATAGTCATCGGTTCGCGTGCGTTCGAGTTCAGCCTCCAACCCGGTCATCGTGCTGATGGTGTGTTCGGTGACAGGGGCGGGGCCGCCCGGATACAGCCGCTCGACTTGGCTATGAGTCAGTTGTGCGAGAAGTACCTTGCCGCCGCTGGTGCTGTGAGCGGGTGCGCGTGATCCGGTCCTCGCTGTGACTCGTACCGCCTCCGGGCTCTCGCAACCGGCCACGAAGCGGATGTCGCTGCCCTCGAGAACGGAAACGTGAACGGTCCAAAGGATCGAGTTCGCCAGCTGGCTTATTAGAGGCGATGCGATTTGACGTAGCCTGCCATGGCCAGCAGACGCTAGCGCGATATCCGTCAGCACGGTGCCTGGAACGTAGACGTGTCGCACCGGATCGCGCCGGAGAAACTGGTGAAAGACGAGGGTGGACAGCAGTCGGTGCGCCGTCGAGCGGGCAACCCCCAGGTCTGCGCTGACCTCCGCAACGCGTAGCTCAGAGGCCTGACTTAGCTTGAGAAGGATGCGCAGCACGTTCTCAGCCGACTCGATCAGGTATGCGGGGCGCACGGGCGTGCGTGCGTCCCCTTCGGACTCTCGCACACCGGAATCATATACAAGCGAAGTTCTAGCGTCCAGCCGTCTCGTTCCAGAATTCTGATGACCAGAATTTGAACCGTTAGATGTACCGCACAGGCGGAATTTATGCGAGTCTAGCCCGCAGCGCGAGTGGCAGCCCGTTTCAGGTCAGAGGAATCGTCCAAGGGCCTGAGATCGGGCGTCGCTGGCTAGGTGAGACACGCGACTACTGGGCTGACGATGAGGCGGAAGGTGAGGCTGTTATGCCCGATATCCAGTTCGACGATCTGGTGGTGGCGGTCGAAGGCGGCGTCGCAACAGTGATGCTTAACCGTCCCGCGAAGCACAATGCCATGCGTCAGCAGACCTTTGCGGAGCTCGGTAGCGCCATCGATCAGGTGGAGGCCGATCCAGATGTACGGGTGGTGATTGTCACTGGGTCCGGCGACAGCATGTTCTGCTCCGGGATCGACCTGGAGGCCGATGGCCTGCCGGGGAATACGCCGGACTGGGATGCCCACACCCGCGGTAACGGGCGGGTGTTGGAACGCCTCTGGTACTGCGATAAGCCGGTGATCACCGCGCTGAACGGTGGCGCTATCGCGGCCGGGTGCAACCTAGCCGTGATCGGTGACCTCACGGTGGCCTCCGAGAACGCATTCCTGGCCGAGCCGGAGATCCGCCATGGGGCGCTATCGCCGCTGCTCATGATGCCGTGGCTGATCAACTTCAAGGCATTCAACGAGTTGTATCTTACGGGTGACCGGCTACCCGCTCAGCGGGCTCGCGAGCTTGGACTCGTCAACTATGTAGTGCCGCCCGCCGAGCTGGGGGACTTTGCCGCGAACCTGGCGCGACGCATCGGGAATGCGCCGTTGTACGCACTCATGCTCGCCAAGCGTGCGGTGCGACTCACCCTCGACATCCAGGGATTCAAGGCAGCCCAGGACGCGCACCGCTACGTCGATACGTTGCTCTTGGCGTCCCACGGCGTTGGCGAGAAGGAGAGCCTGATGTCGATACTCGCCGAGCAAGGCATGAGTGCGTTCCTGCGAGCACGCGACAGCGCCTACGGCGAGCGATGAGTAGATGAGTACAAGCCTCGCGAAGCTGCTCGATCCGCAGTCGATCGCTGTGGTCGGAGCGTCTCCGCGCGGAAATCGCGGACTCACCATCCTGCAGAACCTGGCAAGGTTCGGTTCGCGCGCGCGCATATACCCGGTCCATCCGCGTGAACGGATCGTTGGCGGGCTCACGGCCTATCCCAATCTCTATGAAGTTCCCGAGGTTTGCGACTTCGTGGCCATCGCACTGAACGCCGATAGGTCGCTGGATGTCGTGGAGACCGCCGTCGACAGGGGTGTGCGCGCGGCCCTGCTGATTGCGGGCGGGTTCGGGGAAGGCGGCGCCGGTCTGGCACGCAGGGATCGCCTGAGCCGGCTGGTTGAGACGTCCGGACTGTTGTTGTGCGGTCCCAATTGCTACGGGATTCTCAATGTGAACTCTGGGTTCGCCGCTTACAGCGGGGACATCGTCGAGCCATTCACCTCGGGGCGGGTGGCGCTGGTGATGCAGTCCGGCGCGCTGACCCACTCCCTGACCGACTCGTCCATCGGACGAGGCCTGGGCCTGAGCCATCTGATCACGACCGGCAACGAGGTGGCAACCACCACTGGCGATTACATCGCGGCGCTGGCCACCGACCCTGGCGTCGACGTCATCGGTGTCTTTATCGAAGGCCTTCGACATCCGGATCGTTTCGCGGCAGCGGTGGCGGCGGCCCGCGCTCAGGGCAAGCCGGTTGTCGCCCTCACGGTTGGCCGGTCGGAGCTGGGGCAGCGAGCCGCGCTCGCCCATACCGGCGCGATCACCGGCGGCACGGCCGCGATGACGGGATACCTGCGCCGGATCGGCGTGGTGTCGACCGGGGACATCGATGAGTTCCGTGAGGCCCTGCTGCTGTTCAGCGCCGGCATCACACCAGATAACAGCGGTGTCGCGATCGCTACCATATCGGGCGGTGGGGCCGGTCTGCTGAGCGACGTAGCGGAGCGGGAACATCTGGAAATCGCCGCTTTGCAGGACGAAACGTTCGCAAGGGTCCAGGAGTTACTGCCCGAGTTCGGAACCGTCGGCAATCCGTTGGACGTCACGGGTGCTGCCGTCGAACGGCCAGAACTGCTCGCCGGTACGCTAGCGGCGCTGCGGTCCGATCCGGGCACGGGGGCGGTCGTGTTGGCACTCAACACCGCATGTGGTGGTGAAGGCCAGCAGGATCTGTACCGCACCCAAGCGAAGGCGTTGGTGCGGTGCTGTGCCGCGCCGGGCTCGCCGGGTATCGCCGTGAGCCTGGCCAACGGACCTGTAGACCCTGAGCTCGCCGGCATCCTGCGAGCCGCGGGGGTGCCGTTGCTGATGGGTGTAAGCCCTTCGCTGGCGGCGATATCGCGCTGGATGTCGTGGCATCACGAGCCCGTGCCGCCGCGCTTCGAGCGTCCCGCTCCGACGCCTCGCGCCACCGTGGCGCGGGGCGGAATGCTGACCGGTCACGATGCGCTCGAGCTGATTTCGAGCGCCGGAATCCCGGTACCACACGCCTACGTGGCACCGGATGTCGCGAGCGTCAGCCAGGGGTGGCAGCAGGTCACCGCGCCGGTCGTCCTGAAAATTGAGTCGCCGGGCCTGGCCCACAAGACCGACATTGCCGGTGTCGAAATGGGAATCTCGTCGCCGGAGGATCTGGCTGCTGCCGCCCATCGGATGGTCTGTGCGGTGACGGCACGTGACCCCCGCCTGCCGGTAGCCGGCTTCCTCGTGCAGTCGCAGGTAGCCGGCCCGTCGGTCGAGTGTCTGGTCGGCGTCGTCCGCGACCGGCAAGTCGGCTTGGTGCTGTCCATCGGACCGGGCGGCATCCTCGCCGAGTTCAACTCCGATATGCCGACGACGCCGGTACCCGCGAGTGCGTCCGACGTCGAGTACTTGATCCGGAACTCGCCTCTGGACAAGCTGCTCGGCGGATTTCGCGGCGAGCCTCGCGCTGATCGAGCGGCATTCGTGCGGCTGGTCACCAGATTCAGCGACCTGGCCGGAAAGCTCGGACCGGAACTGCAGGCGGCAGAACTCAATCCGGTCTTGGTGCTGCCCGAGGGTAGCGGCGCGGTTGCGGTTGACGCGCTGCTGATCACCGACGGCACGGCTGGCATCCGGATGGCAACCATGGCGTCGCATGGACTCGACCGTCGCGACGAGCGAGTTGGACGCGTATCGACAACAGAGGTCAATACATAAGGTGATTGACTCATTCTCCACGAGAAGGGAATTGCGATGAGACGTCTCTGGTTAGCGAATGTCGCGGTCGCCGCGGCGGTCGGAGTGGTGATCGCCGGCTGCGGTTCCTCCGGCTCGGCTTCGTCGGGCGCTAGTTCGCAGGGGGCCGCGAACAGCGGGTCGGCGACGAGTCCGTCGGCGGGAGCGTCCCCCGGGACGAGCTTGGCAGCGGGTAGTTCGCCCGATACGAGCCAGTCCGCGGCGAGCGCGTCCGCTAGCTCTCCGGCGAGCGCATCGTCGTCCGGCGGGCAATCGGCGAGCAGCCCGTCGGGCACCAGCGAGCCGGGGACGGTCGACCTCGGCGCCGGTCCGGTGAAGATCGGGAACGGTCCGCTCAAGATCGCATTCTTCAGCGCCGGCAGCACGAACGCGTACCTGCAGTCGTTCAACAAAGCGGCAGAGGATGAGGCGAAAAAGCTGGGCGCCTCACTGACCATCTTCGATGCGAATTTCGATCCCGCCCAACAGACCAACCAGGTTGAGCAGGTCCTGGCGAACTCGCGCTACAACGCGTGGATCATGGACCCGGTCCCGCCCGGGAACTGCGCCTCGATCAAGCAGGCCGTCCAGAAGGGGATCCTTATCTCCGCGGTGAACCAGCCACTGTGCAGTAAGTCCGGCGACGGTGGCGCCTCGTCGTGGCTTGAGGGAACCGTCAACTATGTCGCGGGCGACCAGACCGAGGCCATTTTCACCACCTGGCTCGAGAAGATCGCCGCGGATAACCCGGGCCCCCAGAAGATGCTGGTTCTCGAGGGGCCCCCCGGGCAGGTGCAGACCACCGGCACCGAGGCCGCCATCAAGAAGGTCGAGGCGAAGTACCCGCAGATGAAGATCACCTCGGTGCAGGTCCCCGGATACGCCCTGGCCGCCGCGCAGACGAAGACGGCCGCGCTGATCCGGTCGAATCCGGATCTGACGATCGTCGCGGGGAACTACTCCGACCTCACGCAGGGAGCGGTCGGAGCGCTGCAGGCGGCAGGAAAGCTGAAGCAGGTGAAGGTCTACGACGCCGGTGGAGACAAGTGGGCCGTCGAGTCGGTGAAGAATGGCTCGGTTCAGTTCACCCTGCCATTCCTGCCGGCGACCGAGACGCGTGTGGCGGTACAGAGCCTGGTGAACGTGTGGCAAGGGAAAGGCCCCGGCCCGCATTACGTCGACGTCATGGACTCGCTCACCATCCCCGGTGGACCGTTTATCAGCAAGAGCAATGTCAACCAGTTCACCGCGCAGTACTGATCTGGATCGCGTCGTGCCGTCCGACGCGGCAGCCGCACCCCTCTCGGTGCGTGGTGTGTGGAAGCGGTTCGGTGGGTTCACCGCGCTTGCGGACATTTCTCTGGATTTTGCCAGGGGAAGCATCCATGCACTCGTAGGCGCTAACGGAGCAGGCAAGTCCACCCTGCTCGGCATCATGGCAGGGCGCTTCGCGCCAAGCCATGGCGCGATCTACCTTGAGGGAACGCGGCTGCCGCTCGGCAGGCCACGGGATATCGCCACGGCGGGGATCGCGGCGATATACCAGGAGTTGACGATCGCGGCGAACGTGCCGGCGATAGAAAATGTATTCTTGGGCCGGATCCCCCATTCGAAGGGGTTTCTCGCGCGGCGGGTGATGCTCGAACGGTACGAAGAACTCTGTCGCACAGTGGGGACGTGGATCCCCCCGCAGATGATCGCCGGCAAGCTCCCAGTGGCGCACCAGCAACTGCTGGAAATCATGCGTGCGCTGGAACGGGACGCACAGATCGTGTTGCTGGACGAGCCGACATCGGCGTTGGGCCAGGCGCGTCGGGGCCGGCTGTTCGATGTGATGCGGGGGCTGCGTGATCTGGGGAAGACGCTCATCTTCGTCAGCCACGATCTCGACGAGATACTGGCGATTGCCGACGTCGTCACCGTGTTTCGAGACGGGCGTATGGTCAGGACGGCGCCGGTCGGCGAATGGTCCAAGGGCACGCTCCTCTACGCAATGTTGGGGCGCGCCGGCGCGGACGCTCGTGCCGCCGGCGGGCGGGAGTCGAGAGGCGACGCCGCTCATTCGGAGGCGGCGTTGGAGGTCGATCGACTCGTCACGCTGCCGGGTAGGGACGCCATCAGTTTTGGGGCGAAGCGCGGCGAGATCGTGGGACTCGCGGGGCTCGACGGCTCCGGACGGACCAGCGTGCTGCGAGCCCTCGCCGGCGCGCGGCCCGCGGCCTCCGGGCGCGTCAACACGGGCAGCGGTTGGCGGGATGCGCGACGAACAGTGCGGCAGGCGCAGCGCGCGGGTGTCGGTTTCGTTCCGGAGGATCGCAGGAAGGAGGGCGTCATAGCGTCGCTGACGGCGGCCACGAATATTGCGCTACTCAACCTCAACAATGGTCCGCTGAGGCCGCTGAACGAGAAAAGCTGCCATAGAGACGCGGTTGAGCCTGCCGCGCGGGTTCACCTTTCCAAGCAATACCTGTCGCGGCGGGCAGGTGCGCTTTCCGGTGGCAATCAGCAGAAGCTGCTGTTGGCGCGCTGGTTGAGCCGGCGGCTGAAGGTACTTCTCGTCGACCAGCCCACCAGGGGTGTCGACGTGGGTGCCAAGGAGGAGATTCTCCGGACTCTTCGAACCGTGGCCGACGCTGGGACCACCGTCATAGCGACTTCTTCGGAATTGGAGGAACTCGAACAGATCTGCGATCGGGTCCTCGTCCTTCGTCGCGGCGCTATCGCGGCGGAGCTGTCGCGGGCGCACGGCGATCTCACCGTCTCCAACATGCTGAAGGAATCGTTTGGCGGCTCCCAGGGGGCCGATAGGAGGCCAGGAAGATGACGCGCATGCCGAATTCCCAGCCAGTCTCGAGACCGTTGACACGCGTGCTGAAGCGAGTATTCCTCGGGTACGGCATGGTATGGCTGCTGGTGATCGTGCTGATCGTGGGCCAGTCGGTGTTCGACGGGTTCCTGTCGGGTGGGAACATCAAGGTTCTGCTCGATGCGGGCTCCACCCTGGGAATCGTCGCGGTCGGCGAGACGGTGGTCATTCTCCTCGGCAACTTCGATCTGTCCGTGGGCTCGACGGTCGCGCTCGCCTCCGTGATGTATGCGACGTGGGGGAACGACCACTCCTTGCTCCTGGCCGGGATCGGGGTTGTGGTAGTCGGCGCGCTGATCGGCTTGATCAACGGACTGCTCGTGACCTACGCGAAGATAAATTCCTTCATCACCACACTTGCGAGTGGGTCCGCGGTCGGCGGGTTTGCGTATATCTTTACGGACTCGCAACCGGTTACCGCGTCGCGTCCCGGATTCTCGAGCCTGGCGACGTCCACGTGGCTCGGCCTCCGCGTGGACGTTTGGCTCATGATCGGGATCTTCGTGATAGCCCAGCTGATGCTCAGCCAGACCCGAGTCGGGAAAGCCGTCTACGCTATTGGTGGGAATGCTGAAGCGTCGCGCCTGGCCGGCATCCGGGTGCGGGAAATCGTGGTCAGCTCCTTCGTGCTCGCCGGTGCGCTCGCCGCGCTGGGGGGGATCATCATGGTGTCGAGGCTGCAGATCGCGCAGGGCACGTTTTCCGGCAGCATCTCGCTGGATGCGATCGCCGTAGTGGTGATCGGAGGCGCGAGACTAACTGGGGGCGAAGGGACTGTGTGGGGGACCGCGATCGGTTTCCTGATCATCACGGCGGTGAACGGGCTGCTCAACGCAGAGGCCGTCAATGCCAGCTGGAGCGATGTCGTCGTCGGATGCATTCTTGCAGGCGCCGTCGGCGTGGAGTATCTGAGTAGCAAGGTCCGCGCGCAGTCCGAGTCTGCCCACGCCGTTGTCGAGCAGCTCGATGCGCAGGTTGGCGCGGGACCGCGCGCTTCGCGAACGAGTCAAGGAGGATCATCTGATGACGGGCGCAAATCCGCCGAGTCCAGTAAACCCATTTGAGCCGCAGACCGTCGGTGCCGCCGAAATGGGAGTGCCTGACGGGATGGGCGAGGCGGCGGGCGCCGCGAGCGCGCCGCCGCTCGTCGCGGTGCGCGGCTCCTACGGCGAGATGGGCGCGGCTTATGGAGAGCAGACCGCGCTTCTGGTGGAAGGGAATGTCGCGGACTACCTCAAACGGTTCCGCGATTCGGCCGGTCTCACCGACCAGCAGGTACGCTCGCGCGGCGGGCGGTATCGGTCGATCGTGGCGGCATACAACGCGGACATCGCCGACATGCTCGACGGCCTCGCCGACGGCTCCGGACTGCCGGCAGAGTACATCTACGCGCTCAACGCACGAACGGAAATCCTGTACGGGGCGCGCTCATCCGAGGACGCGTGCACATCGGTGGCGGTGTTGCCGACGCACACGTCGGACGGGCACGTGCTGCTGGCGGAGAACTGGGACTGGCATCCCGAACAGCAGCACCTCACGCTGCTGCTGTCGACCGTCGATGAATCAGGCTTCGCGGTGCTGACCCTGGCCGAGGCCGGGATGATCGCCAAAGTCGGTATGAATTCCGCTGGACTCGGAGTGTGCGCGAACCTGCTGGTCTGCGATCGTGACGGGTCCGGTGACGGCGTGCCCTACCACCTACTGCTGCGCGGAGTCCTTCAGTCGCGGACGATGGCCCACGCCACCCGGGCCGCGCTCACGCCCGACCGGGTGAGTTCCGGCAACATCCTCATCGGAGATGCCGGCGGAGAGACAATCGATCTCGAGGTCGTTCCGGACGACTTCGGATACGTCCTGCCCACCGCCGGCATGGTGGCGCACTCCAACCATTTCGTATCGGGAGTCCCGGTGCGCGATATGAGGAAGGCCGTGTCCGCGCTCAGCCTGTTGCGACCGACACGCGCACGTCACCTGCTGGAGCCCGCGCTAGAAACGAGGTCGGTGACAATTTCCGACCTGCAGGCAGTTCTCCGGGACCATTACAGCTTCCCGAACAGCATTTGCCGGCACGTGGACGAAGCCGACGATCCGTCGGAACGCGAGTGCTCGCTGTACTCCATGGTCATGGACCTCACAGATCGCTCATTGTTCATCGCCGCGCATCCCGCGTGCGAGAACTTCTATGTCCGGTTCTTGGTTGGGAACCTGCTTGAAAAGGCAGCAGACTGATGGCGGCGGGAACTGTCTGCGTCACCTTCGATTTCGACGCGTTCTCGCTGTGGATCGCACGCGGGCTGACGACACCGGGGCCGCTCTCGCGCGGCGAGTTCGGGAGCGTGGCCGTACCGCGGTTGCTGCGACTGCTCAAGAGCAAGGAGATTGCGACAACCTGGTTCATACCCGGCCACACTGCCGAAACATATGGTGACCTCTGCCGGTCGATTCGCGACGCAGGCCACGAGATCGGAACGCACGGCTACGCCCACGAGACACTGTCGACGTTGGATCGCGAGCAGGAGTTAGCCGTGCTGGCGCGCAGTTTTGACGTGATCCAGAAGGTGACCGGACGGGCGCCTCGGGGAAACCGGACCCCGGCCTGGGACCTCACCGACCACACCGTCCAAGGACTAGTCGATCTCGGGATCGAGTACGACAGCAGCTTGATGTCCAACGACTACACACCGTTCTACGCCCGGCAGTCGGACGTGGTATCCGCTACCGAGCCGCTGATGTTCGGGCAGGAGTCGCCCCTGGTGGAGTTCCCGGTGAGCTGGTCCTTGGACGACTATCCGCAATTCGAATACTTCCGCACCAGCAACTACGTGCTTCCAGGACTGCGATCCAGCTCGCAAGTATTTGGCAATTTCCTGGACGACATCCGATACATGGTCCGCGATATCGAGGATGGCGTGTGCGTCCTGACGTTCCATCCTCAGGTCATCGGCCGCGGTCACCGATTGCTAGGTTTGGAGCGCTTCCTCGACCAACTCATCGATCTTGGGGTGGCCTTCGAACGCCTCGATACGGTCTGCGAGCGCTTCAAGTCCGGCCGGAAGTACGGCACGCTGCGGTGAACGTGATCGATGCGCTGCGCCGCCACGACGAACTGCGCGACCGCAACGTTCTAATCTCGGTCGATCGCAATGCGCGCGGCGAGCGCGGTGTAATCGTGGTCAAGGACTGCCTCGACGTCGCGGGCCTGCCGACCACCGCCGGCAGCCTGATCCTGGACCGGGCGCCGCGCACGGCCGACGCTCCCGCCGCCGCCGCGGCCCGCACGGCGGGCTATGCGATCCTGGGGAAGGCGAACATGCACGAATTCGCTTTCGGCGTTACCAGTATCAACCCGCACTACGGCTCCATACCGAACCCGTTCGATGCGTCCCGAATCGTCGGCGGCTCCTCGGGAGGCTCCGCGGCGGCCGTGGCCTACGGAATGTGCGACTGGGCGATCGGCACGGACTCTGGCGGCTCTATCCGTATCCCTGCCGCGCTATGCGGTGTCGTGGGGATCAAGCCGAGCAGGGGTTTCATCCCCACCGGCCACGGCATGATCCCGTTGAGCACCAGCCTCGACTCGGTCGGCCCGATCGCGAGCGATGTCGCTACCGCCGCGCATGCGCTGGAAATCCTCGCCGGAAAGGCCCCGGGTGCACGAGCGGATCGTCCGTGGCGGGTGGCTGTGCCTGCCGGTTGGACCGCCGGCGTGGACGACCTCGACGATGCGGTCCGGCGAGCATGGGATTCAGTCCGGGCAGGCCTACCAGAGATCACCTTCCCCGACAGGAGATACGCGTCGACGATATGCAATACGATCTTGTATGCGGAAGCCGGTGCGTACCACCGCCGGTGGTACCCCGAACGTCGCGACGACTACGGAACCGACGTGCGCAGGTCGATCGAGGCGGGGCGGGAGATCAAGGCGTGCGATTACCTGGCGGCCTTGGACGAGCGTGAAAGGGTGTCCAATGACGTCGAGGCAGCGCTCGACGGATGGGACGCCGTGGTGGTCCCCACCACCGGCTGCGTTGCACCCACCATCGATGGTGTGGATGGCGTGGACGACAGGCTGTATAGGTTCACGCAGGCGTTCAACGTGTCGGGCCATCCCGTCGTCACCATCCCGACGCCGGTGGGCCCGGGTGCGCTGCCGGTCGGGGTGCAGGTCATTGGTCATCTCGGGAAGGACTGGGACGCAGTTGCCGTCGCGGCGTTCCTCGAACGCGAGTGGAGGAATCGGTGAAGCGTCGATGGGAGCCGGACCGCAGGACGGGGACGCGCCGTGGGGTGCGTGATTGGGCCAGGAACCCGAGTGGTGCAGGTAGATCCCGATGAGCGCGATGCGCGACGCCATGAACTCACAACCCGTGGCGCTGGCTCGTCTCCTTCGGAGTACCGGGCGATTGGGCCCGGCGGCGGAGCGTTTGGCCGGCCGACGGGTGTTCCTCGTCGGTACGGGCACCAGTTGGCATGCGGCAAACCAGGGGGCATGGTTTCTGCGCCGCGCCGGGCTGGAGGCCTGGCCCGTGCCAGCAGTTGATGCCGCGACAAGCGGACCGTTCCCCACGCCACACGACGCGTTAGTGCTGCTGACCCATCGTGGCACCAAGCGGTACACCAGCATTGTTCTCGACCGAGCCCGCGCCGATGGCGTTCCGACCGTGGTGATATCGAAGGGCGGCAACCCGGACGCGGACTTGGAGACCGTCCCAGAAGAGACGTCATCCGCGTTTACCGTCAGCCATCTCGCCGCACTGCTGCGGGTTGCGCAACTGGCAGTCGAGCTCGGCGCAACGCTGGACGGACTCGACGCCGTACCCGATGCCGTCGCGACCGAGTTGACCTCCGGCCCCGCGGGGGTCCGACCGCCGCGCCGGCTGCTGGAGTTCACGGGGGTCGGGATCAACGCGTGGACCGCCGCAGAGGGTGCATTGAAGACACGCGAGACCTCCTATGTGGCCACGGCGGGCGGTAGCTGCGAGCAGTGCCTGCACGGCCCGTCCGTGGCACTCGGCGCCGGCGACGCGCTGGTATGCCTCGAGGCCGGCGACCCGGCGGGGGCCAGGATGGACGACCTTGCTTCCGCGGCCGACGCCGCAGGCAGCACGATATACCGCTTCAAGCGGACCACTCCGGACGACATCTTATCCGCTTTCGCCTTGACCGTCGTCGTGCAGAAGATCGCCGCGGAGTGCGCCGAAACGCTGCGCACCAATCCAGACTGCTTCGGAAAGGACCTTCCTGGGCGTGCCGCGGCGTGGGGCCAGATCCGCCTGTGACACCTTCCGTATCGCGGCACGACCCGATGGGCGTGTTGTTCGGCCTGCGATACTTTGTGGCGTGGCGAAGATGTCCGCTGTGGGGTTGCCGTAGTGAATTGCGTAGCCCGCAGAGGGCTACGAGCGCAGTCGGCGCGCGACGCCGGCAGCAGGTCGACTGTTTGTGACTGCGCGAGTGTCCCGCCAGGTTGTGCAGCCACGAGTAGAGCGCGACACCCGCGGCCAGACCCACGATGTTGGGCACCGTGCGGCGCCACGTGCTCGCTGCGGCCTGTCGGCGGCGGCTCGGGAGCGGGGCGCATCATCCGGCTCGATGGGTTCACCCGTCTGGGCGGTCGGCCGAACGCGATTACGGGTCGTGGTTGCGCGAGACCCATCCGGACCCGGGCGGCCTGCGGCCGGGCCGGTGATCTGCCCAGTGGCCGCTGAAGCGTCGAACGTAACGGCGCTGCCAGGGTGTCTCGATCGCTCGGGGCGTAGGTCTGCCGGACGAAGGCGACGGCATGCCGGGCCGGCACACCGTCCAGCACCGCGATGCCGGCCAATCCGGCGCCGGTACGGCCACACCCGCCGCGTCGTGAAGTGAGGTGACCCCGATGGCTTCGGAACGCCGTCCCGATCCTGGCGGGCAGCGGGCTGGCCTTCACATACGGCCGCATGGGGATGGACCAAATCCTGGCGGTTCGCTCGGGGTAGCCGCCGCTGCGAGGCGCTGACTGGTCGCCGCCGAAGGGCTCGCCGGTGCGGTGACAGCCTGGCGTGGGAACTGTCGAGACATGGTGTCCGCCAGCGTGTTCGACGCAGGCGTCTGCTCGCAGAAACGACACGAGTGGCCCGGCGTGTCCCTCTGTCAATTCAAGCGGAGTTGACCGCTGGCGGTCCGGCGGCGCGCAACGGTTCGCTCGGTGGTGGCCAGCTGATCAGCGATTTCGCGGATGGATCGTCCGAGCCTGGTCAGCCGGCGAACGGCCTCGGTCTGCTCAGCCGGGGTCAGGTCCGAGAGTTCGACATGGTCGCCGCGAACTGCTCGGTCCACGGCGATTTCGTCGAGGAACGTGAGATCTGCGCACTTGCTGGGAACTGGCGCCGGGTCCGCATCGATGTCGTCCCACGCTAGCGGCAATGCCGTTAAGTTTGCGGTTGGGGTGATTACTTCGTCGTTTCCGGCGGGGTGA
>JBIQML010000037.1:0-8775 GCA_044463405.1 Nakamurella lactea
GTTCAGGTCCGTGTGTCCGAAAGGACGTGGGGGTTCAACTCCCCCCTTGCCCACCGGTTTGACCTGCGGATATGCCCCTTCTTGTTGGCAAGAAGGGGCTTTTTTGTTGACAAGGAATTGCCATTTCGGGCATGGCAAGCGTCCGGAAGCGGGTGCGCGCGGGTGGCTCCGTCGCCTATTCCGTGCTGTTCCGGGAGCGCGACACCGGCAAGCAGACGTCCTTGACCTATGACGACCGCGCCGAAGCCGAGCACATGCGCCGCGTGATCGAGGCCAACGGCGGTGATCTGAACGCGGCGCTGGGCATCACGGCAGCTGTCAAACGGCACTCACCCACAGTCGTCTCCGTGGTTTCCGAGCACATCGACTTGTTGACGGGCGTGTCGCCCGGCCAGATCACCCGGTATCGCGGGCAGCTGCGCGATCACCTCGGCGGCGCCTTGGGCGCGATGCCGATCGAGGCCGTGGGCCTGCGGGAGATTGCCGGCTGGCTGCACCTGATGGAGTCCAAG
Source organism: Nakamurella lactea (assembly GCA_044463405.1). Taxonomy (GTDB): domain Bacteria; phylum Actinomycetota; class Actinomycetes; order Mycobacteriales; family Nakamurellaceae; genus Nakamurella; species Nakamurella lactea_B. Next base: position 513 of record JBIQML010000037.1, read on the forward strand.
GGCCTGGCGGCAAAGACGATCGCGAACGTGCACGGGCTGCTGTCTGCGGCGATTAAGACGGCGGTGCGGCTCGGCTATCGCAGCGACAACCCGTGCCACGGGGTGAGACTGCCCCAGGGCGGCGCTGTGTCGGACGAGATGTGTCTGCTGTCGACCGCGGAGGTCGGCCTGATCCTGGAGAAGCTGACGCCCTGGTATCGGCCGTTCGTGCGATTCCTCGTCGGCACCGGCCTGCGGTGGGGCGAGGCGACCGCGCTGCAGGTCTCCGACGTGGTGCTGGACGGCCCGACCCCGTCCGTGCGGGTCATCCGGGCGTGACTGTATTGAATTAACCGCGTGTGGCGTGGACGGCCGGCCATACCTGGGGACGCCGAAGACGAAGCGCTCGCGGCGCACCGTGTCGCTACCGGAGTCGGTGGTGAAGGATCTGCGGAAGCTGTGCACGGGCCGCGGCGGAGACGAGTTCGTGTTCATCAACGCTCATGGCGGGCCGATTTTGAACGCGACGTTCTGGCCGAAGCACTGGTCGAAGGCAATCGCCGCGGCGCAGAATCCCGTGGGCGCGGACGGTCAGCCAGATGAGTCGGCCTTGCGGTTGACGAAGTCCCCGCGGATTCACGATCTTCGTCATACCCACGCCTCGTGGCTGATCGCGCAGGGCACCGACCTGTTCGTGGTGCAACGCCGGCTCGGCCACGAGTCGATCACCACCACGATGGACCGCTATTCGCACCTGCTGCCCGAGCAGCAGATCTCCGCCGCCGCGGCCGCCGGCAGGGCGCTGGAAGGACTCTGACAGATGACGATCAACTCGACCTTGGTTCCCAGTGAGGACTTGGCGACTCTGATCGCGTCGAACAGCGGGCCACGAGCCGAATTCGCGTATATCGACGACAGCGGTGACCCCGGCATGGAGCGCGGCAGCAAGACCTTCGGGCTGGGCTGTGTCCTTGTTCCCCTGGATCAGTGGACGCCTCGATTGGACATCATCCATGGTCTACGACGCGAGCTGCACGAGAGGTACGGCGTGCGTGTTCGCGACGAGGTCAAGGGCGAGTGGCTTGCCGGGGTCAAGAAGCACTTTCGCGAACTGGGCCTGGGCGATGGGCAACTTCGTGACATTTATCAGCGGCATCTTCGCCTGCTCGGGGTCGTCTCGTCGGGTGCGTTCGCGGTGATCGTCAAGAAGGACGACCTCCTGAACCGCGAAATCGACGTCGAGGATCGCGCGTGGGAGTACCTGTTGCAGCGCCTCCGCATTCGGTCGAACACGACCGGCGCACCGATCATGGTGGTGCACGATCAAACCAGCAACTACGCCGAGCTTCGGAAACACGTCCGGCGCTTTCGGCGGGCAAGTTGGGTTGGCACGACGCGGGTCGACGCCCCGATGATCATCGAGGATCCAGTGTCGCGAGACTCTCAGCATTCGTTCTTCATTCAGATGGCCGACCTTGTGGCGTATGCGGCGTCGCGAAGAGTGCTCCCGGCTCGAGGTCGTGGACACGCGATCTGCTCGGAATTGATGTGGAAAGAAATCGGCGCCGCCGCGATGCCGGAGGTCCATCCGAGCCGGGGCGACGGGATCGTCGTCTGGCCTCGCTGACGACCGAAAAAGAGAAGGCCCCTAGACGGGGCCTTCTTTGACGGTGGGCCCAGGGGCCTCCAGAAGGGAGGTTGGGTCCACGCACCCAGTGTATCTGGCACCAGGCAAAAAGGCTCGCATCGCTTCCACCGAGTTTTCGGGGCGGGAAAACGTAACCCCGGCGATATAGCCGTGGCTAGGGATCGTTCCGGGGTCTTCGTCTGCGACTGTATCAGTCGGTCACGCCTTTGCGCGGTGCTCGGGGAGTGCGGGGTTGTAGCGGCTGGGGCGCTGGTGCCGCGCGAGCGAACGCGGGCTGAGGCCGACGACAGCGAGATCGCTGATCTGCTGCAGCTTCTCGCTGACGCCCGGCGTCCCGACCGACTCGGGCTCGGCGTCGACCGCGAAGATCTCGAGGAGCGCCGGGATGTCCTGAGCTCGCAGCGCATAGTGCCTGGCGCCGAGGCGCAAATGCGGCACGCGCCGACGACGCATCTGCTCGCGCACCCAGCTCTCGCTCATGCCGATCATGTCCGCGACCTCGGCTGGCGAATAGACGAGCTTCGTGGCCAAGTTGTTCGTCGTCATCGGATCACCTCGTGGGTTGGGAGTCGTTGGGCGCCCGCGTGTCTTGTGTCGACTGGGTAGATATGACGCGGTCCGTGGGCAGCCCGGATCGCAGGCTGGATTGGTTGCGGCGCGCGGCTGGGAACGGCGGGAGGGCGTGCGGCTTCGGCATGACGCCGTGAGATCCATTGCTGCGCTTGGTGTTCGAGCTGCGCGCGGGTGTCGTGGGCGGAGAGTTGCTGTCCGGTGTTGGCGAGGATCTGCTCGAGGACGGCCTGTGTGCTTGCGGCCTGCTCGGGTGCCGGCTGGTCGGTGTCGGTTCGTCGTTCGGTGATGACGTGGGCGTGGTTGGCGTAGCGGCCGCGGGTCATGGCGACGTAGAACGCTTCGCGGGTCATGCTGGGGGCCGCGACGGCGTGGGCGGTGTCGACGGTGGCGCCATGGGCGCGGTGGGCGGTGATGGCGTAGCCGAGCTGGACGTGCTTGGCGACGTAGTCGGCGGGCAGCACTACCGGGGTCCCGCGGTCGGCCTGCACGACGAGTCCTCCGCCTGGGGTGTGTCCGGTGACGGTGTAGGCGGCGCCGTTGGTGACGAATCCGGCGGTGAGCGCGCCGGATACGGTGCGCCGGGGTCGCGCGGTGCCGTCGGGAAGGTGTCGGTCGACTTTGCGGGTGACGATTCGGTCGCCGATTCCGGCGCTGGTGCCGTCGGCGAGCGGAGCCGCGCCGGGTTGCACGGCGCCGCTCTTGATCAGATCCGCTTGGGCGATGAGGTTCAGGGCGGTGACGGTGGCGTTGTCAGCGGCGATCAGGATCGACCGCAAGCCCTTTGCGCGGTCCTCCTTCCAGGCGGTATGCGCTGCGGTCAACGGGTTCTCGCCAGAAGTGGTGTGGATGCGGCTGCGGCCGCGGTAGTAGTCGAGGGCGCGCGGGTCACCGCTCCGCAGGGCGATGGAAGCTGTTGCCTCGGCGGTGTTCTCGCTGCCTTCGCCGTTCCTGAACCGGCGGACGTGTTCGAGGGTGGGGACGTCGGTTCGGGTTCGGGTGAGCATGGCGAACGCCCCGCCGGCGCCGACTGCGCCGAGTTGCGCAGGGTCGCCGACGAGCACTATCTTCGCGCCGGAGCTGCGAACCTGGGTGGCGATGGCGTCGAGGGTTTTCGTGTCGGCGAGGCTGGCCTCGTCGACGATGACGAGCTGTCCGGGTCTCATCCGCCACCGGTCGAACGCGGCCCGGGCGTCGGCGATCTTCGCGTCGAGATCTTCGGCGGGAATGCCTGCGGCACGGCGCTTCTCGCGGCGGTGCTGCAGGTCGATCAGATTCTGCAGGCGGCGGGTCTCGCCGGCTTGCTGGGCGACCCATTGCGCCGTCGTCTCGGCCTGCATGCCGGTCTCTGCGCCGAGGACCCGGGCTGCCGCGGCCGACGGTGCAAGCCCCGTGACCGAGCCGGGCCCGTAGGTGGCCTCCCACGTCTCACGGAGATTCCGCATCGTGGTGGACTTGCCCGCCCCGGCCGGCCCGACCAACACGTCCACCACCCGACCCGATGTGGCTATCGCGGACACGGCCGCCTGCGCTGGATTAGCTGCGGTCGGTGCTGGCGCGGCGACCGGGCCGGTGCGGTCGTCGGCCGCGGCGAGCAGCCGGTCCTCGGCGGCGAGAATCGTCAGCGACGTGAACACCCGGTGCGCCGCCGGCTCTGCCCCCGCGATGCCAATACCCAGCTCGCGCGTCGCCGCGGTCGGGTTCAGGAGCACGGAGCGATCCAGCGCAGACTTCGCGACACGGTCGCGGACGTTGATCAGGTCGGCTCCGGTCTCGAAATGCACACCGGCCTGGGCGATCTGCCGGGCTGCCTCCGCGTCGATGTTCCACCGGGTCCAGGTGGACCGTTTCGCGTCGACCGCGGTCAGCGTCGCGGCGGCGAGGACCTCGACGTCCCGTGCCGACACCGACCCCGCCGAACGCAGCCGCCTCCGTCCGGAGTGCCGAGTGACGACCTGCTCGGACCACAGGTCGATGTTGCGGTGCATGATCGTCGCCGCCCTCGCCCGCCACAGCCGCGTGTACTCGGCAAGCGGCAACACCCGCTTCGCCTGCCGGGTGGCGAGTGTCGCGACCTGCCGGAGCCTGATCACCTCGACATCGGTCGGCCGCCGACCGTGCTCCGTCACGAACCGGCCGATCGCCTCATCCTTGGCCCGGTCGATACGGGTGGCGCGCTTGGAGAATTCGGCGACCAGCTCGGCCGGCACGGCGGCCAGCTCCCGGGCCGGGTTGCGTGACTGGCCGCGCTCCCGCCACTCCCACTCCAGGCCCAGACTGCGGGTGACCGCATCGGCCAGGGCCGCGTCATACAACTCCGACATCGCCACCGCCGACCGGAACAGGCGCTGCGAAAACACGGTGCGCCACACCCCGTCCGGGCCCTGCACCCGGTTCGCGACCGTGACGTGCGTGTGCAGTTGCGGGTCGCCGTCCCGCGAATCGTAGTGATCGAACCCGGCCGCGATCAGCCCGCAAGTGGGCACTTGGACCGTGCCGCCCGCCCCGATTCGGGTGCGCGCTCCGTCCCGCTCAACGATCTGTAGCACTGTGGCGATCGCCGCGTGGTGCGCCGCCTCGATCCGTCCGCGTAGGCCGGGCTCGGCCAGGCCCCACAGCACCGAGACGGATTTCGGCACCGAGAACGTCAGATCAAACGCGACCACCGGCTTCGAGCCTGCGCGGGCCGCCGATGGCGGACGTCCCAGTAGTGCGCTTGTGACCGGGTCTTGGCTGTCCCCGAACAGGCGCCGCATCGCCTCCTCGGTCACGACGGTTCCGGCGGCGAGCCCGGCGCCGTTGTCCAGGCCGGCCAGGCCCATGCCAAGCCACACGCCGGGCGGGTAGCCGGACGCGGCGTAGTAGGCGGCCAGGGACAGGCTTTGCCCGGCGCCGTCACCGCGGGCGACGTGGCGCAGCATGTAGTCCGCGCCGGAACCGACATGCATCGCGGCGATCGACATCACCACCGGCCGTCACCTCCCCACGATCCGTCGAACCGAGTCCTCTACCTGAAATAGGTGCGCGCCCGGCGCGGTAGTCGCCGAACCGACGCACCCTCCTGCTCGAACAGGGCGCCCGCGCCGCGCGCTAGCCGCACCCGCCGGCGAATCGGCCCTCCTACCTGTAAGTGGTGCCATTCCCGCGCGGCAGCTCTCCCGCTGCCGACACCGCACGCGCATCCTGGGCGCATCCAAAGCGCATCCCAGGGCAGGATGCGCAGGTCACGGCGCTGACACTGGCCCAAGAAACTTCCCGCACGTAAGGAAGTGGTGGCGCCCTTGCGCCGTTAGCGGCAACGGCCAGGAGACGGGGAGCAGACGGCTTCGACGGCAGCTCGTCGACGACGCAGCACGATCAACCGGGGCGGCGTTCGGGGCGACGGTGACCGCACCGACGACCACGCGGACACACCGCAATACGGCCGGCGCACCAGACGACGTCACGCGACGCGGGCGTTGCCTCACCGGCGAAGCCCGGTGACAGACGCGTATTCCTCGTCTTTGTCCGCCGTGCAACGGCTTCGGAAGGAGCGATCATGAGCGCTCCTCGATCGGGACGCGCCACCGTCCTCCTGTCGATCGGGCCGTTCGAAGCCGACTTCGATGACGACGACGTCGCGCCCTGTGACGACGCGCGCGTTGACGAACTCGTTGCCGCGGCGCACCGATTCGAACGTTGCCATCCCGAGCCCCGGCCCGACGACCCTCACTGATCGCGACGCGCGCCGATCCCCTCGCGCCGTCGCGCCATACCCCCGATAGGGCTGCCCGCTACTTGGTCTCGTTCGGGTGCCTCGGGTGGACCTGCTCGAGGAACACGGTGCGTCCTTGCACGTAGAACCAGATGCGTGCGCTGCCCTTCGCAGTTGGCTTGTGTTGCCAGCGTTCGTGTGTCGTCCCGGCGCGGCGAATCGTCGACAGTTCGCTCTTCAACCGGTAGTTGGTGGGAGTCGTCGCAAGCGGCGTGCGCGTGAGAAAATCCCAGGTCCCCGTCATCGGGCCGCGCATCGTGGCGACGAGGTCTCGCCACCCCCTCTGCGCGTCGGAGGCGGCCAACCGCATCTCGTATTCCGTCTTCCTCGGCGGGCGAGGAACCAACGCCCGCTTCGACGTGCCCACCATGATTAGGGCCGCTCCGCCATGGGCTCGTCGTCAAGCCATTCGACCTCGGCGCGCCCGAGGCCTGCCGTGATGGCGGTCGCCGTCTCTTTCCACGACGTCGGCTCGGCGATGGCCAGGTGTGCCTGATCGGTGGCGAACGATGCGCGTGCGGCGTCGACGAGGTCCTGTGCGCAGCTCTCGCGGTCGGCTTCTGATAGCGCCAGCATCCACGGAAACGCTTTGGCCATGCGAGTCGCCAGCGCGCCTTCGGTGTCGAGTGTGACGGTGATCAGCTGCGCGGCAAACTCGAGCATCCGAGCGCGAGCGTCCGCCTCACGCGGAGACATGAGTACCAGCGCTTCGCCGTCACGACGTGTGACGGTGACCGGACGCCTTTCGGCCTCCGCGAAGACCTCTGCGGAGTGCTTACTCAGGTCCAATGACCCCCGGACCGTGTGCGCTGACGCGAGGTAGTAGGCATGGGGTCGTTGTATTCGGAACGTGTTCGGAACCTTGTTGAACGTTAAAGGCATGACTCATCGGTGTCGTTCCCGCATCGCAAGTCCGTGGGCTGCTCCTCCGCCGCTCGAGCGTTCGCTACGCCGCTACGCGCCCATAATCGCTTACCCCGCGCCCGACACCGCTATGGGAACGACACTCCAGACCGGCGCACCGAGTTATGTTGTTATTTCAAGTTAAGAGGCGCGAGTGGGACTGATCGATAGATGCCTAAGGGCGTGATGCTAATTGAAGGCCAAGCAGGCCCACCGGCAATGCCGATAGAATCCATTACGGTCATCAGCCTATTGACCAAAGTCTCAACTGCGCCCCGGTTTATTCGATCACCTGTCACCATTTCGCGGTCGGCAACGAATTCAGTGAGGCCTGGCGTTTGTGGTACTGTAGTTACCTGAAAGACGACAGTCCAAACAGATGGCGCTTGCCCGTATCTGCTAAACAGACTTTCCCGCTCCTGCTGCATGTAGTTCTGCCGCCCAAGCAGCGTTCCCGAAAACCCGTATTCGACGTGAGCAGCGCCGCACGGTAATAATCTGACCGCCGCTTCGCCCCCATTAAGCGCCTGGACCATCTGAGCAATTGCCCGCATATTCTGCGGGGTCGTCGACCCGAAAAGCTTCGCTATCTGTTCTGCGCGCTCACGCTCAATCGCGCCTTTACCCTGGTTCCTGCCGCGTCCCGGTATTGGACCGGGCTCGCTCTGTGAATCAACGTACGCTTCGCCCAGCTGAGTCAGGCGTTCAACGCGATCAGCGATGAAGCCACTATCAAGGATCTGCACGTCGCATTCAATCCGAATAATCTGTCCGTTCCTAAGCGCCTTGTGTACTTTGCCAGAAGACCAGGCTTGAGGTTCGCGAACGAATTGCGGAAGATCCAGGATGAAGCCACCTTCATCGGCGACTGATTCCAATCCTGCGAACACGAGGTCCTGCATGGACCTGGACTCCTCGTGGTTTGAGCCATGGCTGTAACCGGCCGATCCACCGAATCCAAAAAAGCCGGCTTTCGCTTCCGCGTTGAGATCGTTCGATTTTATCGAATTGACAGTCTCGATGACTCCGCCGCTCAGCTGAGCGAGCAACGACCTGGACCGGTCAACGTCGACGTAAAGGAACTCGCGGATCCGGGGTGCGTCGGAACTCTCCATGTGCTGATCATGCCAGGGCAGACGCGAGGGCTGATTGGCAACCTGTCAGGTTGGACGCCATAGGTGGGCCCGCGATCTTCGACGCGTCGAAGCCGGCCGGTCCGGCCCAGGTCGGAGACTGATCGAACGCGTTGACGCATAGGCGATTGCAACAGCGCAATGACCCACGACGCGCAGTATGGGCCGTTTATGTGTGTCGAAACCGCCCCCGGCTCGTCACCGCTCGAGCGTTCCGCACTCCCGAAACGCGCCCCGCGTCCGATAACGTCAGTAGGCACCGGCGAAGGGCCGCGA
>JBIQML010000037.1:8785-15492 GCA_044463405.1 Nakamurella lactea
AAAGACTAGGCACGGCACCACGCTCGGAGCATGAACGAAGAGCGACCGGCGATGGGGGGCCGGCGGCGCCACGCGTGGAGCGGCCGCACCTGCCGCAGCAGGTCACGGCTCGAGCTCGAGGCACTCCCGAAACGCAACCTACGTCCGATAACGTCAGTAGGGACCGGCTAAGAGCCGCGAACCGAGAGGGACGACGAGCAAGAATGAAGACCACCGACCTGGCAGCGGTCCGCAGCGCGCTGTGGCAGGCGGCCGATGAGCTGCGGGCGAACTCGAAGCTGACCGCGGTGCAGTACCGCCAGCCGGTGCTGGGTCTGATCTTCCTGGCCTACGCCGAGCACCGCTTCGAGCAGGTCCGCCCCGAGCTGGAAGCAACAGCCACCGCGCGCAACCCCGTCACCCCGGCCGACTACAAGGCCAAATCCGTCCTCTACCTGCCCGACGAGGCCCGCCTGTCGCAGATCGTCAACCTCCCCGAGGCCGACGACCTCGGCGGCGCGATCGATGACGCCATGGACACGGTCGAGGCCGCGAACCCAGAGCTGCGCGGCATCCTGCCCCGCGGCTACAGCCGCCTGGACCGCTCGACCCTGATCGAGCTGGTAAGGCTATTCGCCCCGCTGCCCACCAAACTCGACGGCGACGCCTTCGGCCTGATCTACGAGGACTTCCTGTCCAACTTCGCCTCCCAGGAGGGCCGGCTCGGCGGGGAGTTCTTCACGCCGTACTCGATCGTCCGTCTCATCGTCGAGGTGATCGAACCGTTCCACGGCCGCGTCCTGGACCCTGCTTGCGGCTCCGGCGGCATGTTCGTCCAGTGCGCAAAGTTTGTCGAGCGCCGCAACAAGACCGCTTCCAGGCAGCTCTCCATCTACGGTACGGAGAAGACCGAAGAGACCGTGCCGCTGGCCAAGATGAACCTCGCCATACACGGCCTATCCGGCGACATTCGCCTGGCCAACAGCTACTACGAGGACCCGCACACCGTCACGAACGCGTTCGACTTCGTCATGGCCAACCCGCCGTTCAACGTCGATAAGGTCGACAAGGCGAAACTCGCCTCCCCGCAGCGCTTCCCGTTCGGCCTGCCGAAACCCGATAACGCCAACTACCTGTGGATCCAGCTGTTCTACGCCGCGCTGAACCCGACCGGCCGCGCCGGGTTCGTCATGGCCAACTCCGCAGGCGACGCCGGGCACTCCGAGAAGGAGATCCGCCGCGAACTCATCGAATCCGGCGCCGTCGACGTCATGATCGCCATCGGATCAAACTTCTTCTACACCGTCACCCTGCCCGTCACCCTCTGGTTCTTCGACAAGGCCAAACGCGGCACACCCCGCGAGGACACGGTGCTATTCATCGACGCCCGCAGCCTCTACCGGCAGATCGACCGCGCCCACCGCGACTTCCTGCCCGAACACATCGAGCTGATCGCCAACATCGTCCGCCTCTACCGCGGCGAAAAGGTACAGAGCGTCGAGGGCAGCGGCACGTTGCTTGCCGAGAACTTCCCGAACGGTATTTATGACGACGTACCGGGCCTGTGCAAGGTCGCAAGCCGCGCCGACATCGAGGCCCAGGGCTGGAGCCTCAACCCCGGCAGATATACGGGCACCGCCGTCGTCGACGAGGACGACGGCGACTTCGCCGAAAACCTCGCCACCATGTATGACGAATACTCGCGGCTGAGCGCGGAGGCGGCTGAGCTTAGGGCGAAGGTGGATGCGGCCGTGCAGGGGATTCTCGGGCTATGAGTACCGCGTTGCGTCTTCCGTTCTACCGGTCAGCGGACGAAGTTAATGTGCCGGACGGTTGGGCTGTCTCGAGGATTGTCGACCTCTACGAACAGCTTCCGATCGGAAGGCGCTACGACAAGAAAACCTCACACGACAGTGGCGCGGTCCCCGTGATTGATCAATCGCTCGAGGGAGTAATTGGATATCACGACGACGAGCCAGGTGTGGACGCATCAATCAGTCGGCCGGTCGTGACGTTCGCAAACCACACCTGCGCAATGCGGGTGATGACGCAGCCGTTTTCCGTAATCCAGAATGTCTTCCCCATGATTGGGAAGGATGGAGTCTGCGACACGCTGTATCTGTACTACGCGACCAATGGCCGCCAAGCAACAGAGGAGTACAAAGGGCACCATCCAGCTTGGCGGAATAGTTTTGTGCCTCTCCCTAGTGCGGATATTCAGCAGCAAGTCGTAGATGTGCTGAAGCCTATCGACGACCTGATCGAGAACAACCGGCGACGGATCGAACTGTTGGAGTCTATGGCGCGGGCGATCTATCGGGAGTGGTTCGTGCACTTCCGATTCCCCGGCCACGAGGACGTCCCCATGGTCGACTCCGACCTCGGCCCCATCCCCCAAGGGTGGGTCACACAGACGCTCGCCGATGTATCTGAGGTTGTGACCCGAGGAATCGCGCCAAAATACGCAGACGATGGCGAATGGGTAGTTCTAAATCAAAGATGCATTCGGGATGAGCGCGTTGCGTTTGGTGCTTCTCGGCGGCAAGAACGGCCCGTTTCAGAAGCGAAGCGGGTACGATTCGGTGATGTGCTCATTAATTCGACTGGCGTGGGCACGCTTGGCCGGGTAGCGATCTTTCGAGGTGTCGGTCAGAACGTGACCGTTGATTCCCATGTCACGATCGCACGGCCCAAGACGGATGGTCTGAATCCCTGGTACGGAATGACGCTCCTGTCTCTTGCTCCTACGTTTGAGCGACTTGGAGCGGGCAGTACCGGACAGACAGAACTCAGCCGGGTCGATGTCAATGCGCAGAGTGTCTTGGTTCCAGATTCGACTGTCATGGCGGCGTTCGGGTCGGCAGTATGGCCGCTTCTTAATGAAGTGGATAACGCTCTCGCCCGGAACGAGAGCCTTGCGGCCATGCGTGATCTGCTGCTTCCGAAGTTGGTTTCTGGTGAGATTGATGTGTCCGGGCTGGATTTGGCGTCATAAATAGGCGGTAGGCGATGGCGGGTGCGTACTCCGAGGCGGGGCTGGTGGAGGGCCCGAGCCTGGAGCTGCTTGAGCAGCTTGGGTGGACGCATGTCGATGCCTTCGAGGAGGGTTTCGGCCCTGCGGGCTCTCTCGGCCGCGACAGCCAGCGTGATGTGTTTCTGACTCACCGGTTGCGGGATGCGCTGACCGCGCTCAACCCGCAGGTCCCCGTGGTGGTTCGGGAAGAGGCGCTAGCCGAGTTGACGCGGGATCGGTCGGTGATGGATCGGGTGCGGGCGAACCGCGAGGTTTACGACCTGATCCGCGACGGCTATCGGGCCGAGTGGGACGAGGCCGGGCAGCGCAAGTTCGCCACGGTCGTGTTTATCGATTTCCGGGTGGCGGATCGCAACGATTGGTTGGCCGTCTCGCAGCTGTGGGTGACGGGTGACCTGTACAAGCGCCGGCCGGACACTGTCCTTTTCGTCAACGGCATCCCGCTGGTGGTGATGGAGTTCAAGGAGCCGAACCAGCCCGTCAAGAAGGGCTTCGACGACAACATCTCCGACTACCGCGACACGATCCCGAACCTGTTCGTGCCGAACGTGTTCGTGCTGGTGTCGAACGGTGCCGAGGCGAAGGTCGGCTCTACGTATTCGCCGTGGGAGTTCTTCTCCGACTGGATGGTGATCGACGCCGACGGCACCCGCGGCACCATCGCCCTAGATACCGCGATCCGCGGCACCTGCGCCCCGCATGTGCTGCTGGATCTGATTGAGAGCTTCGTCGCCTATCTGGAGCGCCCGGGCGGGCTGGTCAAAGTCGTGGCGCGGTCGCACCAGTACCACGGGGTGAACGCCGCCATCGAGAACCTCTACACGGTTCGGTCGACGGGCGATAAGCGGCTCGGGGTGTTCTGGCACACCCAGGGGTCGGGCAAGTCGCTGTCCATGTTCTGGTTTACGCAGAAGGTGCTGCGGCAGATCCCCGGCTCGTGGACGTTCGTGATGGTGACCGACCGGCGTGAGCTGGACGTGCAGTTGCATGGCGAGTTCGCCGATGCCGGGGCAATCTCCCGCGAGGCGCAGGTACATGCCGACTCCGTGGCGCATCTGCGGGAACTGTTGGCGGTCGATCACCGGTATGTGTTCACGCTGATCCACAAGTTCGTGCCCACCTCAGGCGAGACTGCGATGCCGGTGTTGTCCGACCGGGATGATGTCATCGTCATCACCGACGAGGCGCACCGCTCCCAGTACGACACGCTGGCGCTTAATATGCGGCGGGCGTTGCCGAACGCGTCGTTCATGGGGTTCACCGGAACGCCGCTGCTGGCGGGGGAGGAGCTGACTCGGCAGCAGTTCGGCGATTACGTATCGGTCTACAACTTCCGCTCCGCGATTGCCGACGGCTCGACCGTGCCGCTGTATTACGCGAACCGCATCCCGGAGCTGCAGCTCGATGACTCGTTCGCCGCCGAGCTAGCGGCGCTGTTGGAAGAGGCTGAGCTCGATGATGATGCGGAGACGCGTCTGGCGAAGAAGTTCGCCCGCCAGTATTCGCTGCTGACCCGGCCGGAGCGACTGAAGACCATTGCGCGCGACCTGGTGGAGCATTTCGTGGGTCGCGGGTTCACCGGCAAGGCCATGTATGTCGGGGTGGACAAGGCGGCCGCCGTGCGCATGTACGACCTGGTGCAGGAAGCCTGGGCCGAGCATTTGGCGGAACTGCGCGCGGAGCACGGCGCGCTGCCCGAGGTGGAGCGGCCCTGGCTCGCGAGCCGGATCGAGTTGATGGAATCGACCGATATGGCCGTGGTGGTCTCGCAGGGGCAAAACGAGATCCGGGACCTGCAGAAGGTCGGGCTGGATATCGAGCCGCACCGGCGCCGCCTGGTCACCGAGGATCTCGCCGCCAAGTTCAAGGATCCCGGCGATCCGCTGCGGCTGGTGTTCGTGTGCGCCATGTGGATGACGGGGTTCGACGCCCCGGCCGTCTCCACGGTGTATCTGGACCGGCCGATGCGCAACCACACCCTGATGCAAACCATCGCCCGCGCCAACCGGGTGTTCCCCGATAAGGACAATGGGCTGATCGTCGACTACGTCGGGGTGTTCAGGAATCTGGAAGCGGCGCTGGCCATTTACGGAAGCGACACCAGCGGCGCGGGGGTCGACTCGCCCATCGAATACGTCGACGCACTCGCGGACGCCTTGGGCACGGCAGTGGGCGGCGTCATAAATTTCTGCGCCGAGGCCGGGGTGGATCTTTTCGCTGTGCGGGACGCGACCGGGTTCGAGCATGTGTCGGCGCGGGCTGCTGCCGTGGAGAAGCTACTCGTGAGCGGGGAGGTGCGCAGCGGGTTCATGGCCAGGGCCGCGCAGGTGCGCAGGCTCTTCAAGGCGTTGCTGCCCGATAGGAAGGCGGCGCAGCACCAGCCAACGGTTGCCGTGATCAAGGCGTTGGAGGGGGCCATCAACGCTGTGATTCGCCCGTCGGACGCTGATATTGATTCGCTGGCCGATGCGGTCGATGCGCTGCTGGACAGGTCGGTCGGGGCGGAGGAGTACATCATCCGGGCCGCGGCCGACGGGGCGCAGGGTGATCCGCTGATCGACCTCGGCCAGATCGACTTCGATGGGCTGTCCAAGAAGATCGCCGGGCGGAAGAGGGCCGAGACCAACCGACTCGCCGCGCTGCTCAAGCAGAAAGCGGTCGGACTCGCCCAGCGGAACCCGACCCGCTACAGCCTCGTCGAGCGGCTCCAGGAGCTGATCGACGCGTACAACGCCGACAGTCTCAACATCGACGAATACCTGCGCCGCCTGATCGACCTCTCCCGTTCGCTGACCGACGAGGAACAGCGGGCCGTCCGCGAGGACCTGACCGAAGAAGAACTTGCCATTGTTGACCTGTTGACGAAGCCCGAGCCGGTGCTGACTTCTGCCGAATTGGACCAGGTGAAGGCCGGGGCGAAGAAGCTCCTCGCGCATCTCCACGAGAAGCTGGTGCTGGACTGGCGGCGCAAGGCCGACGCCGCGGCCGACGTGCTCGTCACCATCCGGCGCTCGCTCGACGAGGCGCTCCCGGCCGATCCGTACCCCGTTGACGTGTTCGACGACAAGGTGCAGCGCGTCTACGACCACGTGCTCGCGGCATACCGCGACGACGGTTCTAGCGTCTACGCAAGCGGCGGCCGGGAAGCGCGGCACGCAGCCTCGGCCGGCGCTGCGGTGGCAGACGGCGCTTCCCTCGACATCAGCGCCGTCACCGACGCCGTCATCACCCGCCTCCGCCAAGACCCCGCCTTCGCCGCACGTGTCGCCGCCGAACTATCATCAGCCAACGACGCGAGCAGTTCGATCGCGACACATGAGACTCGGAGGCCGGTCAATGGCGGCCGAGAATAAGCCCGATGCTCAGGCCGCGGAGATCATCGCGAAGCCCGCCGCTGAGCAATCAGATCCAGAGCCGACGCACTGCGACCTCAAAATCAACCGAACAGTAGACGAGCCCGCCAGAGCCTCGTTCCCTCTCTTACAGGTAGCCCGCGTGTGTTTCCAGCCTTGTGGTGCGGAGCGAAACATCGCCTGGATCGGTACGGAAGAGGCCTGTGGCATTCTCGACCAACACGATCCATCGGTCCATGTCGTCAGTCACGATGAAGCTCCAGCGGCAGTAGAAGAGTCGTTGACAACCAACCACGTCCTATTCGCACCAACCTGGGGGCGCATAGACCAGCCAGAGTTGA
>JBIQML010000038.1:0-15420 GCA_044463405.1 Nakamurella lactea
TGCTCTGCATGCCGGTGTCGACCGCCGTCCAGCCGGCGCCGTCGGCGATCGCCCGCGCACCTGTCAGCCCGCACTCGAACCGCACCGAGGCGTGGGACTGCCGGTACGGCTCGGCAACCTTCGGCGGTGACGCGGTCACCGCCCGCGCCGGCCCGGGAACGGAACCCGACACGGCGGCGGCCTTACTCCCCGACGGCGCGCCGGTAGGTCACCGGACGGTAGTACTCGAGGTCGTCGAAGGCCGGGTCGTCGTCGTCCAGATCCACCGGAACGCCGCGGGCGTAGTAGGGCGGCGGCACCGTGGACGTCGGGCGGGCGTGCGAGCGGACCTGGTAGCTGGCCACGGGTTCCTCGTCGGGCTCCGGCCGGCGCAGCGATCCGCTTCGATGGGCGCGCACCTGCTCGGCCACCGACGCGCGGTACGCCGGCCGGATCTGCCGGGCCCTCTCCAGCCGTGCGGCCCGACGCTGCCGGATGGTCTCCTCGATGCGCACCTGCCGGCGCAGGTACGCCAGGTACAGCACCAGCAGCACGAAGGCCACCGCCGAACCGGCCCATGCCATCCCGATACCCAGCACGCCCAGGGCTGCTCCGGCCACGGCCAGCGCGAGCAGCAACAGCACGATCCGGCGGCGCTGCCGGTACCGGAACGCCTTCGCACGCTCGGCCGCCCGCGGATCGAAGCCGCCGCGGCCCGGCCGGATCGGCACCGGGCGGAACTGCGCCTCGTCACGCCGGTAGTCACGGTCGTCGCGGTAGTCACGGCCGTCGCGGTAGTCCCGGTCGTCGCGGTAATCCTGGCCGTCGCGGTAGTCACGGCCGTCGCGGTAGTCACGGCCGTCCCGCCCGTACCGGCGCCCATCGTCCCGCTGCCGGGCGGCGGCACGCGGATCGCGGTGCTCGGCCTCCCATTCGTCGGCGGCGTCAGCAAACGCAGGGCCGTGGCGGGAATCCTCGGCCCTGCCGGCAGGCTCGGCGTACTCGGCATCGTCCACACCGTCGTCATACTCGCGATCGTCGGAGTACGGGTCGCCAGTGTCGGACACGGCGACCAGGTCGGCGCCCTCACCGACGCGCTCGTCACCGCCATCGGCCAGCCCGTCGACGGGCTCCGCGTCCGTCTCGTCCTCGCGCACCGTTACTTCGTCACCGTCGGGATCCTGCTCCGCCTCGTCCCACTCGTCGGAGTCCCACTCCCGCTCGTCATCCTGGTACCCGTCGTCCGAATCGGCGGAGACGGCCGTCCGGCTGAGCACCGGCCGGCGCCGGCGCAGCGACCGTGACGCCCCGCGCAGCACCCGGAACCCCGCGCTGTCCTCATCGCTCTCCGGGACGTGCTCGCGCCGCTTGGCCACCATGGGCACCAGCACCACCAGCCAGGCAGCCACCAGGCCGACCACGATCAGCGACGTCGGCAACGGCGACATGGCGGCCCCTCCTCGATCAATGGGCGTGAACGTCCCGGGGGCGGGAGACACGGCGGCTGTTCGATCACGCTAGTCACACCAGCCTCATCAGCCCCGCAGGACACGCCCGAGCGCAGCCTGTGAGGCGCGCAGCGCCGCTCAGCCCCGCGAGCGCCGGAGCAGGGCTGAGGCCGGATCCGGCCCGCCCGGTAGCTCCTCCACCGTCATCGCGTACAGCAGGTGGTCCCGCCAGGCCCCGGCGATGTCCAGGTACCGGCGCAGCAGCCCCTCCTCGCGCATGCCCAGGTGCGCCACCACGGCCCGGCTGGCCGCGTTCTCCGGGTCGATGGTCGCCTCCACCCGGTGCAGCCCGACGGGGCCGAGCGCGTGGGCCACCACGAGCGCCACGGCCGTGGTCGCCACCCCCCGGCCGTGCAGGCGCGAGTCCACCCAGTAGCCGATCCACCCCGAACGCAGCGCCCCCCGCTGGATGCCGCCCAGCGTGACCTGACCGGCGAACGCGCCGTCCACGGTGATCGCAAAGGGCAGTGCCTCACCGCGCCGGGCGGCCGCCGCCAGCATCGACCGCTGCGAGCGCCACATGGCCGGCGAGTGACGGTCGGCCCAGGTCAGGGCGCTGGTCGCATCCCACCGGGCGATCAGCGCCTCGTCCCGCAGCCGGATCTCCCGCCAGGACTTGCCGTCCCGCCGCCGCAGCGGCCGCACCACCACCCGGCCGGCCGCGCACTCCAGGGGGCCCAGTTCGGCCGGCCAGCCGGGATGCCGCCGTGCTCCGGGACCGTAGGGCCCCGGCGGACCGGTCAGCACGCCTGCGGGCTCGGCCATCACCGGAGTCGGGCGTCAGGCCCGCTGCGCCAGGAAGGACACCGCCACCTCGGTGCCGACCGGGAGATCGGTGGTGTCCTCGTCGATCAGCACCAGGCAGTTGGCCTCGGCCAGCGACGCCAGCAGATGGGTGCCGCCCCCGCCCAGGATGTGCACCAGGTAGTCGTCATCGTCGTCCCGCATCAGCTGACCGCGCAGGAACTGCCGCCGCCCGGGCGGGGACGTGATGGGCGCCAGGGTGCGCGCGGTGACGGTGCGCCGGTAGGGGTTGCGCCGGCCCAGCATCAGCCGCAGCACCGGACGGACGATCACCTCGAACACCACCAGCGCCGACACCGGGTTGGCGGGCAGCAGGAAGGTCGGCACCCGGTCGACGCCCAAGAGGCCGAAGCCCTGGGTGGAGCCGGGCTGCATGGCCACCCGGCCGGCGTCGATCTCGCCCAGGTCGGCCAGCGTCTCCCGCACCAGCTCCCCGGAGTGGCCGCCCGCCGCACCGGCGATGATCACGGCCTCGGACACCAGCAGCCGCGCCTCCACCTGTTCGCGCAGTCGCCGGCCGTCCACCGGCGCGATGCCCACCCTGGTGACGTCCGCGCCGGCATCCCTGGCGGCCGCGGCCAGCGCGAAGGAGTTCACGTCGTACACCTGGCCCGGCCCCGGGGTGCGCGCGACGTCGACCAGCTCGTTGCCCACCGAGATGATGGACAGCCGGGGTCTGGGATGCACCAGCACCTTGCTCATGCCCACCGCGGCCAGCAGGCCCACCTGGGCGGCGCCGATGAACGCGCCCGAGCGCACCGCGACATCCCCTGGCTGCACGTCCTCGCCGGCCCGGCGCACGTAGGCGCCGGAGGGCAGCGGGGCGGTGACGGAGACCCGGGCGCTGGACCCGGACGACGAGCCCCGCGGGACCACCGCGTCCGCGATGGTGGGCAGCGGCGCCCCGGTGGCGACGTATACGGCCTGGTGCGGCTGCAGCCGGTGCGCGGTGCGGGATCCGGCGGCGATCTCGCCGACCACCGGCAGCGAGACCGGGGCGTCCTCGCTGGCCGCGGCGACGTCCACCGACCGGACCGCGTAGCCGTCCACCGCCGCCTGGTCGAAGGCCGGCAGCGCGGAGGAGGCCACCACCTCCTGCGCGCACAGCAGGCCCTGCGCCTCGGAGATGGCCACCCGCACCGGGGGCGGCGTCTGCGCGGCGGCCAGCACCAGGTCGAGCTGCTGGGTGACGGATCGCATCAGCGGCGCCCCCGCCCGGACGCGTCGTGCACCCTTCTCGACCATGCCAGGGGCCGTGCGTTCAGCGCCGTCATGACTGGCAACGCTAGCGCGTCCGGGGCTGCGCGCCCGCGCAGACACCAGGGATGATCACCAGTTGTGGAGTATCGGCACCGCCCGGCGGCGCATCCGCTCCACGACGGGTGAGCATCCAGGGGTGACGGTGACGGTGACGAAGCAGCAGTGGCGGGCCCGGCTGCTGGCCGCGCGGCGCGCACGGCCGGAGCCGGAGCGGGCGGCTGCCCGGCAGCGTGTGTCCGATCACCTGCTGGCGGCGCTGGCCGGATCGGTGTCGCTCACACGGCCGGATCGCTCGCTCACGGTCTGCGCCTTCCACCCGCTGCCCAGCGAGCCGGTGGCGGTGGACCTGCCGGAACGGCTGGCCGCCGCGGGCGTCCGGGTGCTGGTGCCGGTGGTGCGGCCGGCGGGCCCGCTGGACTGGTGCGAGCTGGGCGGCGCGACCCGGCCCGGCGCGCTGGGGATCGTCGAGCCGACGGGTCCGCGGCTGGGGCCGGCGGCCATTCGGCAGGCGGACGTGGTGCTGGTGCCCGCGTTGGCGGTGGACGGTGACGGAGTCCGGTTGGGGCGCGGCGGCGGGCACTACGACCGCAGCCTGGCGCTGCTGGCGGCCCCGCCGGCGGTTGGGCCGGCGCCCCGGCTGATCGCGCTGGTGTACGACGACGAGGTGGTCGACGCGCTGCCGCGGGATGCGCACGACGTCACCGTCACGGAGGTGCTGACCCCCACCGGTGGGCTGCGTCATGTTGCGCGAGGGGGCCCACCGCGGAGCATCATCGGATTAGCAGTCGAGCGCTTTGAGTGCCAACCGCGGCGCCGCGGAGGCCGCTCGCGCCACGCCTGCGCCCACCATCGCAAGATCGGCACCACCCCGGTGCCGCCGGGAGGACACGTGCCCACGTATCAGTACGCCTGCACCGAGTGCGACCATCGTTTCGAGGCCGTGCAGGCCTTCACCGATCCGTCCCTGACCGAGTGCCCCGAGTGCGCGGGCCGGCTCCGCAAGGTCTACGGCTCCGTCGGCGTGGTCTTCAAGGGCAGCGGCTTCTACCGCACCGACTCGCGCGCCGACTCGTCCGGCAAGCCCGGTTCCAAGAACGGCTCCTCGAACGGCTCCGCGACGTCCGGCGGCGGCTCGGACGGGAGCTCCGGCGGGGGTTCCGCAACCAAGTCCGACAGCAGCTCGACCAGCAGCTCACACTCCTCGAGCAGCGGCTCCGGCTCGTCCGGCAGCTCCTCCTCGAGCTCGTCCAGCACCGCGAAGGCCGCCGCCAGCTGACCGGGCACGGCACACTGGAGCCATGACGGCTCCGCACCGCCACCCGCCGGGACGCCGACGCGCGGCCCGCCTCGTCGGGATCGCCGTCGCGGTGACGCTGCCGCTGGCCGCGTGTAGCAGCACACCCGGTGCCCCGTCCGGCGGCTCCGCGTCGGGTTCCTCGTCACCGCCGGTGTCGCAACCTTCGGGCGTCTCAGCTCCGGGTACGTCGTCGCCGACGGTGACGGAACCCTCGGGCGGGGCCGCCCCGTCGAGCGTGCCCTCCGCCGGCGGGAGCTCCGCGGGGCCGCCGACCGCCACCGACGCACCGATCATCGCCAGCACCACGACCGGCACAGTGACCCAGACGCCGACCCGGACCGCGACACGGACCGCGACACCGATCGCGACACCGACCGGGGTCACCGTCACCGGCACCATCGCCACCGGCCTGACCACGCCGTGGGGGCTGGGTTTCCTGCCGGACGGCACGGCGCTGGTCACCGAGCGGGATACCGGGAAGCTGCTGGCGATCGCTCCGGGTTCCGGGCATGCGGTGCGAACGGTCGGCACCGTCACCGGCGTCGTGCCCGGCGGCGAGGGCGGCCTGCTCGGCCTGGCCGTCCCGTCCACCTCCGGGGACCCGACCGTGCTGGTGTACTACACCGCCGCCGACGACAACCGGGTCGCCGCGCTGACCCTGAACGCCGACGCGACCCGCATCACCGGTCAGCGCGACATCCTGACCGGCATCCCGAAATCCGGCGTCCACAACGGCGGCCGGTTGGCGATCGGGCCCGACGGCGACGTGTACATCGGCACCGGCGACGCCACCGACTCCGAGGGCGCGCAAAGGCTGGACTACCTGGGCGGCAAGATCCTGCGCGTCACCACCACCGGAAAGCCCGCACCCGGCAACCCGTTCCCGAACGCGCCGCTGGTGTACAGCTACGGCCACCGCAACGTGCAGGGACTCGCCTTCGACGCGCACGGTCAGCTGTGGGCCAGCGAGTTCGGCGCCAACACCTACGACGAGCTGAACCGGATCAAGGCGGGCGGCAACTACGGCTGGCCGGTGGTGGAGGGCCCGTCGGACAACCCGAAATACGTTGCGCCGTACAAGTACTGGCCCACCTCGGAGGCGTCGCCGAGCGGGCTGGCCATCTCCGGGGAGACGGCCTTCATGGCGGCGCTGCGCGGCACCCGGCTGTGGATGATCCCGCTGACCCAACGGGCCGGCGCCGCCACCCCGACGCCGCTGCTGGACGGGCGGTACGGGCGGCTGCGGACCGTCGTGGTGGCGCCGGACGGTGACGTGTGGCTGACCACGTCCAACACCGACGGCCGCGGCGATCCCCAGCCCGGCGACGACCGGATTCTGCAACTGCGGATGGACTGAACTCCGGTGAAGCGGATGCGTGCGGAAGGATGCGTGCGCAAACCGTGCGCCGCGGCTGGGGACTGAAGCCTGCGGGCGGGACGGAAGCCTGCGGGCGGCACTGAAGCCTGCGGCGGAGCTGACGCCTGTGGGCGGAGCTGAAGCCTGTGGGCGGAGATGAAGCCTGTGGGCGGCACCGGGCGACCGTTGGTCGGCTGCCTATGACATTGCTCCGCATCTGCGAGCACCGCCGGCGCCCCGACATTGCTCCGCATCTGCGAGCACAGCCGGCACCCCGACATTGCTCCGCATCTGCGAGCACAGCCGGCACCCCGACATTGCTCCGGATCTGCGAGCACCGCCAGCGCCGCGACATTGCTCCGCATCTGCGAGCACAGCCAGCGCCGCGACATTGCTCCGCCTGAGCGAGCACCGCCAGCGCCGAGTCAGATGGTCCAGGCGACGCCGCTCCATACGCTCCGCCCGGGTACTGCTGCCCCAGCGCCCGACCACCCCCGCCACCGGGCCTGTCCCCCTGTCCGATATCCATCCACAGCCCGGCCCGAATCGACGGGCACGACCGCGCGGCCGACTTACCGTGCTGCCATGCGACATACCCCGCCGCCGGACTCCCGGGCGCTGCAGCGTCGCCTTCCGGACCGGCTGATCACCGCCCTGGGCAGGCACCGACGGGGCGGCCGCCGCGCGCGGACGATTCGCCGGATCGCCGCGGTGCTGCTGCTGGTCGCCGCCGGCGTGGTCGCCACCGCGGGACCATCTCCGGGCAGCACCGGAGGGACCGCGGTGCCGGTCGCCGCCAGGGACCTGCCGGCCGGGGCGACGCTTCGCCCGGGCGACCTGCGCACCACTGCGGTGGCCTCGCCCCCGGACGGCGTGCTGCCGGCGGACCCGCCGCCGACCGGGCGGGTGCTGGCCGCCCCGGTTCGCGGCGGCGAGATCCTCACCGACGTCCGGTTGCTGGGCAGGGACGGCCCGAGGCCCGGCCGGGGTCGGGCGGCGGTGCCGGTGCGACCGGACGATCCCGGCACGGTGGGGCTACTGAGACCTGGCATGCGGGTGGCCGTCATCGGGGTCGAGCGGGACGGCGCGGCGCACACTCTCACCGACGACGCGGTGGTGCTGTGGATCCCCGACGCCGGGGCCGACGCGACGCCCACCACGGGCGGTCGCCTGGTGGTGCTCTCGGTACCGCGGCGGGTCGCGGACCGCATCGCCGCCACCGCGATCACCGGCTCCATCGGCCTCAGATTCGCCTGATCGGCCTAATCGCGTTGTACCCTCATGCCCGAGATATCCCGGGTGCCACGAGGCGCCCGACCGTTTTCGGGTGTCTTCGCGCCCGCCTCAGCAGAGGGGTTCGTCATGCTCAAGGGGTTCAAGGAATTCGTCCTGCGGGGCAATATCGTTGAGCTGGCCGTCGCCTTCGTCATCGCCACCGCGTTCGCCACCCTGGTCAACACCTTCGTGTCGGCGATCATCACCCCGATCCTGGCGGTCATCACTCCGGGCAAGCTCGGATTCGGCTTCTACCTGGTCTCCGGCGACGCATCGACGTTCATCAACGTCGGCACCCTGATCAACGCGATCATCGTGTTCGTGCTCACCGCCGCGCTGATCTACTTCCTGCTGGTGGTCCCGATGAACAAGTACAACGAGCACCGGGTGGCGCGCGCCGCGGCCCGGGGCGAGGAGCCGGAGCCGGCCGCCCCCACCGATAACGAACTGCTGATGGAGATCCGCGACCTGCTCAAGCAGCGCAACGCTTCCTGACCGACACGACGGTGGGGCGCGCACCATCGTGGGGCGCCCCGCCGTCGTCGCGTCACCGGTCGTGGTGCGGCGGGCGATTCGCCCGGTAGTACTCCGCGTCGAAGCCGCTCCGGTCGGCCGGGTCCCGCTCGTCGTCGGTGGTGGACGGGAGCACGTCACCGAAGATCTCGTCCAGTCGGCGCCGCTCGGCGACCCGGCGACGTTCGTGATCATCGCCCGGTGGCACGGGTCGTTCGGGCGGTACTGTCATGGTTCCAGCCTGCCACCGCACGAGGGGACACCAGCGATGGGATTCATGGACAGCGCCAACAAGGCCAAGGACAAGGCCAAGGACGTGGCCAGCGAGTTGGCCGACAAGGCCGAAGACTTTGCCGA
The DNA here is from genome assembly GCA_044463405.1 of Nakamurella lactea. GTDB lineage: Bacteria > Actinomycetota > Actinomycetes > Mycobacteriales > Nakamurellaceae > Nakamurella > Nakamurella lactea_B. The sequence continues at coordinate 8,351 of JBIQML010000038.1, forward strand.
GAAGGTCGAGGACGCCGCCGAACCTGCCTGGGAGAAGGTCAAGGACGTCGCGGGCGACCTTGGCGAGAAGGCCAAGGAGGTGGCCGGCCCCGCTTGGGAGAAGGCCAAGGACGTCGCGGGCGACCTGGGCGAGAAGGCCAGGGAGGTCGCCGGATCACTGCGGGAGCGGGTCAGCGGTGATGCGGCCACGGACGCATCCGCCGGCTCCGGGGCTGCCGCAGCCGGCGGCGCCCCGACGCCCGCCGATGAGGCAGCGGCGGCCGCTGACGAACCCCCGGAGTCGGCCGGGCGCTGATCCGGCCGCGCGCTGATCCGGCCGCGCGCTCAGGATTCCGGGTCGGACAGCTCGGTGATCACGTGCACGGCCAGCGGGATCAGCGTGGCCAGCCCGTCGCGGATCGCCGCCCGCGACGACGCGATGTTGGCCACCACCGTCGAACCGGAGACCCCGACCATGCCGCGGGAGACGATGGCGTCCATCACCCCGGCGGCCATGCCCGACCAGCGCAGCGCCTGAGCGATTCCCGGCAGGTCCCGGTCGATGACGTCCTCGGTCACGTCCGGGGTGACGTCCCTGGGCGACACCCCCGTGCCACCGATGGTCACCACCAGGTCGACGCCGCCGATCACGGCGGTGTTGAGCGCGTTGCGGATGTCGGTCGCGTCGGACGGCACGGCGACCGACCCGTCGACGGTGAAGCCCGCCTCGGTGAGCAGTTCGGCGACCAGCGCACCGGCCCCGGCGTCGTCCTCGCCGTGCACCAGATGGTCGGAGATCGACACGATCAGGGCGCGGCCGGCGTGCGGGTGGCTGAGCGTCACGGACTGGTCCTCCAGGACTCCCTCGGCGGAGACGACCCCGCCCATCGGGGCCGCCAAGGCCGGTTCAGCCTATCGACCATGTGCAGGGCGCGCGCCATCAGCCATTCGGGTATCGGCCGAGGAACTCCACGACGCCCTTCCGGAACGCGGCGGCCGGGACGGCGCTGACGTGTCCCCGGCCGGGGATCGGCAGGAAAGAGCCCTGCGGCAGCTCCGCGGCCAGATGCCGGGCGCGGGTGGCCAACGGGTCGCGGTCGCCGGCCACCAGCAGCGTCGGCACCTCCGGCAGCGCCCCGGTCGGGGTGCCGCCGGTTCCGGCCAGGCCGGCCACCAGGTGCCGCAGCGCGACCCGGTCGTTGTTCCTACCGCCCGCCGCGAGCTTGTCCAGCGCCTCGGAGTCCACGCCCTGGAACAGCGGCCGGCCATCGAATCCGCCCAGGACCATGCGCCGCACCGGCAGCAGCCGCTCGCACGCCAGCGTCCAGCTCAGTCGCGCGCCCAGGGAGTAGCCGAGTAGGTCGATCTGTTCCGCCTCGGTGGCCCCCGGCGAGGTCGTCGCCAGGGGACCCTGGGCCGCGCACTCCGTCACCGCCGCCACCAGGTCCGCCAGCACGACCGGCAGGGTGTACGCCTCGGTGCGGTGCGGCCGGTCCGACTGCCCGTGCCCCCGCAGGTCGGGCGCGATGACCACCCGGCCGGCCCTGGTCAGCGCGTCCAGGTGGCCCGTGCGCTGCCAGTTTCCCTCCGCCGAGGAGGCGAAGCCGTGCACCGCCAGGATCGCCGGCAGCCCGGCGGCCACCGGGACTCCGTCGGGCGGGCCGGCCAGCAGCACCGACAGCCGCACGCCGTCCGGGGAGGTGATGGCGTGGCGTTGCGGCACGGCCGCGGTCGTTCGGGCGGAAGTCACGAGCGGTATTCTCGCCGGGCCCCCATCCGGTGACGCCAGGAGGTCCGGTGGCAGCACGGCGCAGCACCGCCCGCGACCTCGCGCAGGTGGCGGTGTTCGCCGCGCTGATCGCGGCCCTGGGTGTGCCGGGCACGCTGTATCTGGGCGGCTCGGCGGTGCCGATCACGCTGCAGACGCTGGGCGTGATGCTGGCCGGGGCGATCCTGGGGCCGTGGAAGGGACTGGCCGCCGTCGCGGTGTTCGACGCCCTGGCGTTCTGCGGGTTGCCGCTGCTGGCCGGCGGCCGAGGCGGGCCGGCGTTCTTCACCGTGGAGCCGAGTTCCGGCTATGCCTGGGGATTCCTGCTGGGCGCGCTCGTGGTCGGCCTGCTGACCAGGCTCATCCTGCCCCGATATCCGCTGTGGCTCGGGATTCTCGTCACCGCCGTCGGCGGCATGCTGGCGATCTACGCGGTCGGTGTGCCGTGGCTGGCCGTGGTGACGCACACCCCGTTGTGGGCGGCCACCACCGGCGCGCTGATCTACCTGCCTGGCGACGCGATCAAGGTGGTGGTCACGGCGCTGGTCGCCAAGCAGGTGCACCGCGCCTACCCCGGGCTGATCCCGACGCGGCGGCGCGGGGGCGCGCCCGACCGGGCACCGGCGGAGCCGCAACGCGCACCGTGACCGGTCCCGCCGGCGAACTCGTTCCCGGTGGCCGTCCGCCGGACCCGGCGATCTCCTGGCGGGGCCGGTCGCTGAGTTACGCCGAGTTCGGCGAGCTGATCGACCGGTCCCCGGTGGGCGCGCCGGTGGACGTCAGCGGCCTGCCGATCCCGGAGGCGCTGGCGTGCGCGTTCGCCGCCGCCCGCGCCGGAACCTCGGTGCTGGTGCGGGATCCGGCGCTGCGGGCCCCCGACCTCGGCGAGCTGCCGGACGGCTGCTGGCTGGTGGCCAGTACCTCCGGTAGCAGCGGGCGTCCCCGCGCGGTGTGCCGGACGGCCGCCTCGTGGGCCGCGTCGGTGCCGCCGCTGGCCGATCTGGCGGGCCTGACGTGCGCCGACAGGGTGCTGCTGACCGGGCCGTTGCACGCCACCCTGCACCTGCACGCCGCGGTGCACACGCTGGCCATCGGCGCCGAGCTGACCGACCGCGTCGAGCAGGCGACGGCGACGCACTGCGTGCCGGCGGTGCTGGACGATCTGCTGGATCCGGTGCCGGCGGGGGCGCCGCTGCGCACGGCCGTGGTGGCCGGCGCGGCGCTGCCGGACCGGGTCGCCGAGCGGGCGGGTGAGCGCGGGGTGACGGTGACGGAGTACTACGGCGCGGCCGAACTGTCGTTCGTCGCCGCGCGCCGGCTGCCGGATCCGGTGCTGCGGCCGTTCCCCGGGGTGCGGGTGCGGCTGGGCCCGGACGGGGTGCTGTGGGCGCGCTCGCCGTACCTGGCGCTCGGCTACGCCGGATCCGGCAGCGGTGCGCTGCGGCTGGACGGCGACGGGTTCGCCACGGTCGGCGACCTGGCCGCGACGGCCGATCGCCAGGGCGAGCCTCCGGGCGGGCTGCTGATCCGGGGCCGGGGCGAGAGCGCCATCGTGTCGGGCGGTTTCACGGTGCTGGCCGAGGACGTGGAGGCGGCGCTGGCGGGGATCCCAGGGGTGCGGACGGTCGCGGTGGTCGGGTTGCCGCACGCTCGGCTGGGCGAGGTGGTGACGGCGGTGCTGGAGCTCGAGCCGGGCGCCGATCCGGACGATGCCCGATCGTGCGCGCGGGCGAGGGCGCGGTCGGTGCTGTCCGGGTCCGCGCGGCCGCGGCGATACCTGGTGGTGGATGCGCTGCCTCGGGTCGGCGGGGGGAAGGTCGCCAGGGCCGCGCTCCGGGAGACCCTCCTGGGTTGAGCGTGCGGGCCGTGCTGGCCGTCCTGCCGTGCTGAGCCGTGCTCGCCGCGCTGACCGTACTGGGCCGGGCCGCCGTGCTGGGCCGTGCCGACGTGCTGGCAGTGCTGCCGTGCTGACCGTGCCTACCGTGCTGCCGCGCCGCCTCCGCTGACCGGGGGCCCCGCGGCGGAGGCCGGGCGCTACCGTTCAGGACGTGCCGCTCCCCCGACCGTGCGACCCGGTGCTGGTCGCCGCCTGCCGCACCCCGATCGGGACCGCGGGGCACGCGCTGGCAGACCTGACGGTGGTGGACCTGGCCGCGCCGATGCTGGCCGATCTGGTGCAGCGCGCCGCTCCGCTGGGCCTGCCGGTCGACGAGGTGGTGCTGGGCAACTGCCTGGGTCCGGGAGGGAATCCGGCCAGGTCGGCGGCGCTGGCGGCGGGGTTGGGTGCCGGCGTTCCGGCGGTCACGGTGGATCGGCAGTGCGGCTCGGGCCTGCAGGCGGTGCGGCAGGCCGCGGCGGCGGTGACGGCCGGCCAGGCGTCGCTGGTGCTGGCGGGCGGGGCCGAGTCGGCGAGCACCGCCCCGTGGCGGTTCTGGCCCCCGACCGGCCCGGCCGACCCGGCGCGCTACACCAGGGCGCCGTTCGCGCCGCCGGGATTTCCCGACCCGGAGATGGGCGTCGCGGCCGAGGATCTCGCCGTGGCGCGCGGGATCTCCCGGGACCGGCAGGACGCCTACGCCGCGCGGTCGCACGAGCGGGCCATGGCGGCCGCGGCCGCCGGCCGGTTCGCCGGGGAGATCGTTGCGGTGGAGGGAATCTCGACCGACGAGCGGCCCCGGGCGCTGACCGTGGACCGGCTGCGCCGGCTGCGACCGGCGTTCCGGCCCGACGGGCGCGTCACCGCCGGCAACTCCAGCGGCATCTCGGACGGCGCCGCGGCGGTGGCGGTCAGCACCCTGGACGCCGCGCGGGAATCCGGGATGCCCGCGCTGCTGATCCGCTCCTCGGCGGTGGCGGCGGGCGACCCCGCGCTGCCGGGAGCCTGTGCCGGGCCGGCGGCGCGGGAGGCGTTGCGGCAAGCAGGGATCGGTGCCGCGGACGTCGGGGCGATCGAGGTGACGGAGGCCTTCGCCAGCGTCGCGCTGGCGTTCGCCGACGACCTTGGCGTCGACGAGCGCCTGCTGTGCGCGGACGGCGGTGCGATCGCGCTGGGGCACCCGTGGGGGGCGTCCGGTGCGGTGCTGCTGGTGCGGCTGTTCTCCCGGATGCTGGGCGGATCCGATGGCCGCGACGGTCCCGAGTTCGGGCTGGCCGCCTGCGCGATCGGCGGCGGCCAGGGCATCGCCATGGTGCTGCAGCGCTGCGACCCCGCCGGATCGGCAGGGACGCCGTGAAGGAGGACGTGAGCCAGACCCGCCGCGACGTGCCCGGGACCGCGAATGGAGGGCGGTGTGAACCATCACGCACCGCCCAGCGCCGGTCCAGCAGCATCCGGTTCCGCGGCGTCCGTCACCGCTACGGCGAGAACTGGGTCCTCAACGGCGTCGACCTCACGCTCGCCGAGCACCGGATCGGCATCGTCGGCGCCAACGGCTCCGGCAAGTCCACCCTGGCGCGGATGATCAACGGCCTGGTCTCCCCCACCGAGGGCAGCGTCAGCGTCGACGGGCTGGACGCCACCAGGGACGGCCGCGCGGTCCGGCGGAGGGTCGGGTTCGTCTTCACCGACCCGGACAACCAGATCGTGATGCCCACCGTCGCCGAGGACGTCGCCTTCTCCCTGCGGCGCAGCGGTCTCGGCAAGGCCGAGATCGCCGACCGGGTGACCGCGATGCTGCGCCGCATGGGTCTGGCGGACCTGGCCGACCACCCCGCGCACCTGCTCTCCGGCGGGCAGAAGCAACTGCTGGCGCTGGCTGCGGTGCTGGTCCGCGAGCCGGCGGTGGTGGTGGCCGACGAGCCCACAACACTGCTGGATCTGCGCAACGCGCGCCGGGTCGCCGATCTGCTGGCCGGGCTGGACCAGCAGGTGATCGTGGTCAGCCACCACCTGGATGCGCTGGCCGGCTTCGACCGGATCGTGGTGCTGGACGGCGGCCGGGTGGTCGCCGACGGGTCGCCGTCCGACACCTTGCCGGCGTATCGGGAGATGTTCTCGTGACGGGCGCTCCGACGTGACGACCATCGGGCTGTACCAGCCGGGAACCTCGGCGCTGCACCGGCTTCCGGCCGGATCCAAGCTGCTGGCGATGCTGGTGGCGGTGGTCGGGGTGGTGCTGCTGCGCCAGTGGTGGCAGCTGGCGATCGCGGCGGCCGTGGTGGCGGGGCTGTACGCGCTGGCCCGGATCCCGGCCCGCATCGCCTGGGTACAGCTGCGGCCGCTGCGGTACGTCATCGTGCTGGTCGCGGCCCTGCAGTGCTGGCTGTCCGGCTGGCACGCCGCGGTGATGGTGTGCGGCACGATCCTCGTCACCGTCGCGCTGGCCGCGCTGCTGACCCTGACCACCCGGGTGTCCGCCATGCTCGATGCGGTCGGTGTGGCGCTGCGGCCGCTGCGCCGGCTCGGCGTCGACCCGGACCGGATCGGGCTGCTGCTGGCGATGACGATCCGGTGCATCCCGCTGGTGGCCGGGATCGTCGCCGCGGTGTCGGAGGCCCGCAAGGCCAGGGGCCTGGGATTCTCGCTGGTGGCGCTGGCGGCGCCGGTGGTGATCCGGTCGCTGCGCTCGGCCGACGCGCTGGGCGACGCGCTGATCGCCCGCGGTGCCGACGACTGACGCCCGAGGTCACCCGGCGCGCACGGACCGGGCCAGTTCCAGGGTGGCGGCGTCGAACAGCACCAGGATCGTCTGCTGCACCCGGGTGCGGGCCGCGTCCATCGCCGTGAGCGCCTGCCGGACGGCGTCGTCCTTGGGCCAGCCGTACACGCCGGCCGAGATGAGCGGGAACGCCACCGTCGCCGCGCCGAGATCGTCGGCCACCGCCAGGCTCTCGGTGTAGGCCGAGCGCAGCTCGGACGACTTGTCCCTCCCCTTGGCGTACACCGGGCCGACGGTGTGGATCACCCAGCGCGCGGGCAGCCGCCCGGCCGTGGTCGCGACGGCGCGCCCGGTGGGCAGGCCATCCGGCCAGCTGGTGCGCCGGATCTCCCGGCACTCGGCGAGGATCTCCGGCCCGCCCGCCCGGTGGATGGCGCCGTCCACGCCGCCGCCGCCCATCAGCGAGTGGTTGGCGGCGTTGACGATCGCGTCGACCTCGATGGTGGTGATGTCGCCCTGGATCAGTTCGATCTGCATGCCATCCCCGTTCCCACTCTCACGGCGAGACCCGTCACCGGCCTACCGCAGCGGGTCGAAGGGCCGCAGCATCTCCGGAACCGCGCCGGTGGCGATCTGCTCGGCCAGCAGCTTGCCGGTGATCGGGCCCAGCGTGATGCCCCACATGCCGTGCCCGCCGGCCACGTACACGTGCGGGTTGCGCGTCG
>JBIQML010000039.1:0-11004 GCA_044463405.1 Nakamurella lactea
CGCACGCGTTCCAAGGTCGCGGGCGCGATTCTGTCTGGGTGATTCAGTGCGTGGGAGACGGTGCCCGCCGAAACCCCTGCGCGCTGGGCAACGTCCTTCAATTTGACCCGTACTCGGGCGGGGCCCTGACTGAACTGCATCGTCACGTCGCTCAGTCTATCGGCGGATCGCCATCAACTATTGCGCTTCAACGCCGTCTCTCCCATACTGGTTGAAGCGGTTCAAATCAGCCAATCGTCACACAGGAGGAATCGTGAATGCAGCCTTACGCCGAGCGCGTGGCCTGACGGCGGTCGGCGCCGTCGCGCTGGTCGGAGCGTTGGTCCTCTGTGGGTGTTCGTCCTCAGGCGTGAGTGGGAGCCCGTCATCCGGCTCCACCGGGAGTTCACCGTCGAACGCAAGCGGGAGTTCGTCGTCAGCCTCGGCAGAGAGCTCGGCGTCGGGCTCGAGTGGAAGCTCGTCGGGCTCGAGCGGAAGCTCGTCGTCCGGCGCGAATCAGGGCTCATCGACCTTCTCGTTCATCGGTCTGACGAGCAACAAGACTCCGGCGAACACGCTCAAGGCTCTGAGCACCGGGGCGTGCAGCAGCACGGTGGCGAACGCGACGTTGACAACCGACTCAGTCGACCAGACATCGCAAGACCAGAAGCTGCAGTTGCTCGCCGGTCAGGGGGCGCTACCGTCTGCCATGATCGCGCCGAACGCACCACAACTGGTGCAGCAACTGATCACCAACGGGAACCTGCTCAATGTCTCCACCGTGCTCGACAAGGACGGGCTGAGCAAGGAGATCCTGCCGGCCGCCGCATCGACGATCCAGAAGCTGTACGGCCAGCACGACCTGTACGCGTTGCCGAACGAGTTCAACATCGAAGGCATCTGGTACAACAAGAAGATCTTCGCCGACAACGACATCACGGTTCCGACCACGTGGGACGCGCTGGTCGCCGACATGGCCAAGCTCCAGGCGGCGGGCGTCCAGCCCATCACCGCCGACGGAAAGGACGGTTGGCCCGTCACCCGTTGGGTCGGGGACTACATCTTCCGGTCACTGGGCCCCGATGCCATGCAGTCGGTCGCCGACGGCAAGGCAAAGCTCACGGACCCGGGCTACGTGAAGGCAGCGGACGCAGTGGCCGAACTCGGCACCAAGGGCTACTTCGGCAAGAATGTGGCCTCGAACGACTACAACGGGTCGGTCAACGACTTCCTGACCGGCAAAGCGGCCATGATGTACATGGGTTCATGGGTCCTGTCGAACTTCAACGACAAGACCCAGAACAAGATCGGCGCCAACAACATCGGATTCATGCGATTCCCGGCGGTCGCGAACGGCAAGGGTGACATCGATCAGATCCCCTCGAATGTCGGACAGCCGATCGTGTTCAGCAAGAAGCGGGCAGGAGCCGGCACCGACGCATGGATCGACTGCATCGCGAAGAACTACGGTGACACGGTACTGGACAAGAGCGGAGTGGTCTCGGGGTTCACCTTGCACAAATCGCACGATGTCCCGACGCTGACCAAGCTGGTGCAGCAGCAGATGAGTAGCGCCTCGAGCAGCGTGCTCTGGTTCGAGGCGCTGTTCAGCGCCAAGGCGACGACCGTGAGCCAATCGAACGGTGGCCTGCTCGGCAGCGGCGGTATCTCCGGAGCAGACTTCATGTCGAAGGTACAAGCCGCAGTCGGAGAGTGAGCCCGCCGTTCGGGGCGGTTGCGCCGCGATCCGGCGTGGCCGCCCCGAACCACGCCGTTGCAACGGAGCCGATACATGAAGGATGTGCTGGGGGACAAGCGTGTCATAGCCCTGCTGGTCGGGCCGGCGCTGTTGCTCTACACGTTGATCACGATGGTTCCCATCGTCTGGTCGCTGGTGTACACCTTCTTCTCCGGCGGACTGATCACCGGAATGACATTCAGCGGCGTCTCGAACTTCGGCAGGTTCTTCTCCGATGCCAGCGCGATCGCGGCGCTGTGGTTCACCATCAAGTACGCGCTGATCATCACCGTGGGACAGGTGGCTCTCGGCTACCTTCTCGCGCTGCTGTACGTATTCTTTCTCCGGCGAGCATCGACCTTCATTCGTACGGTGGTCTTCTTTCCGGTGGTGCTGCCCACGGTCGCCGTCGCGTTGCTGTTCCAGCAGATCTTTCAGGTGGCGCCGACGACCGGTCCGGTCAACGCCCTGGTCGAACTCCTGGGCGGCCAAGGAACCGACTTTCTGGGAAGCACCTCCGGGGCGTTCTGGGTTCTCATCGCGATGGACCTGTGGCGCTCCATGGGTTTCTACGCCGTCCTGCTCTACGTCGGTCTCGTCGACATCCCAGAGGAGGTGATCGAGTCGGCACGGATCGATGGTGCGAGCGGTTGGTCGCTGGTGCGACGGATCATCGTGCCGTTGTCCTTGCCCGTCCTACTCTCGGCCATCATCTTCAGCATCAACGGCACGCTCAAAGTCTTCGACTCGATCGTCGCCTTGACCAACGGTGGTCCCGGCGATGCCACGACCCCACTGACCCTGTACATGTTCAAGACGGCCTTCAGCTATGGGGATTACGGGTATGGCAGCACGATCGCGACGGTGCTGACCATCTTGTGCCTGTTGGTCACCGTCACCATCTTCCGGTCCACCCGGCGCGACATGACGAAGGGGTGAGCGGAAGATGACGACATCCATGCGCACGTCGATCGACCACCCTGGCGATGCGGCCGATGACCGGCGTTTCCGGCGGGCCGGTCGGCAACACCGCGGGATGGCGCGCTTCATGAAGCGGCTGCCGCTGCGCATCCTCGTAGCAGTGCTGCTGATCGTCGTCATCTATCCACTGCTGTGGGTGGTGATCGGATCGTTCAAGACACAGTTCGAATTCCTCAATGATCCGTTCTGGACGCTCCCCGCCCATTGGGATTTCGCCAACTACGCCAGCGCCTTCGGCCAGGGAAACATGGGCCGATATCTGCTCAACAGTGCCATCACCGTGTTTCCGGCCCTTGCTATCGCGCTCGTCGTCGGAGTGGCGGCAGGGTTTGGGCTCGAGGTAATGGTGTGGAGGGGACGCGGCACCGTGTTGCTGTACTTCCTGTCCGGGATCATGGTTCCCGGTCAGATGCTGCTGTTACCCCTGTTCACCATCTACTATCACCTCGGCCTCACCGGTACGCTGTGGCCGTTGGTGGCGACCTATACGGTGATGGCACTGCCGTTGACCGTGTTCCTGGTCGCCACTTACCTTCGTGCCGTGCCCCGCGAGTTGTTCGAGGCGGCGACGATCGACGGAGCGAGCATTCTACGCAGTTTCTGGTCCGTCGGGGTGCCGGTACTGCGCAATGCCATCGTCACGGTGGCCCTGGTGCAGTTCTTTCTGCTGTGGAACGACCTGCTCATTGCACTGACGTTCGTAAACGATCAGAGTCTGCGCACGCTGCAGGTAGGGTTGCTCAATTTCACCGGGCAATATGGGTCGATTCAATACGGGCCGCTATTTGCGGCAATTTGCGTCAGCATTGTCGGCATTCTCATTCTCTATCTATTCCTCAACCAGCGAGTCATAAGGGGCCTGGCGAGCGGATCCATCAAGGGGTGATCGAACCGACAACAGAGTATGAAATCAGTACCACGTAATCCATTACGCCATCTTCAACAGTCGCCATGTCCGCTCCAAAGGAGTCAACACCCTATGCACGCCGCTGCGCCGATTCCGACCGCCCCGCGATTCGAGCACTGTGCCGATTCGCTGGGAATCGGCGTCGCTTCACCGAGACTCTCCTGGCGCACTGACGCGGAGCCGGGGTGGTGTCAGCGTGCCTATGAGGTGCGGGTTCGGCGCGGCACCCGCGACGGTCGGTTCGACGTGAAGTCCCCTGAGAGCGTGCTTGTGCCCTGGCCGGATTCCCCGCTTCACTCGCGCGAACGGGCGGAGGTCTACGTTCGGGTGGTCGGCACGGATGGGAGCGTTTCCCCATGGTCGGCGCCGGGATTCGTAGAGGCGGGCTTGCTCGACCCGCTCGACTGGACCGCGGCAGGGATCATGCCGGCATGGCGAGAAGGCGCTTCGGATGTTCACCGCCGCCCGCCGCTGTTTCGCCGTGAGTTTCATATCGACGCACCCGTCGTGCACGCCCGACTGTACGTCACGGCGCACGGACTCTACGAAATGGAAATCAACGGTCATCGAGTCGGTGACGAAGCTTTGAGCCCCGGATGGACCGTTTATCCCGCTCGCTTGAGATACGCCACCTACGACGTGACGGACCTGCTGGAGGCGGGCGACAACGCTGTCGGCGCGTGGCTCGGCGACGGTTGGTGGCGGGGTCGATATGGGTTCCATGGCGGTACATCGAACATCTACGGCACTGATATTGCACTGCTCGCCCAAATCGAGATCACCCTCGTGGATGGGCGCACCGTCACCGTGGGGACGGACCGGCACTGGCGAGCCTCCCCGTCACCGATCGTGGAGAGCGGTCTCTATGACGGTGAGACCTTCGACGCCACGGCGTACCAGTCGGGCTGGTCCACGCCTGGCTTTGATGCCCGTGGGTGGTCACCGGTGAAGATTGCCGAGTTCGCGCCGGGAACGTTTGTCGCGCCGGATGGGCCACCGGTGCGCTGCACGCAGGAGATGACGCCTGCGTCGGTGACGCGGATCCCGGGTGGGCGTCTTCTTGTCGATTTCGGGCAGAATTTCTGCGGGCGACTGCATGTGACGGCGTCCGGGGGGGTGGGGCACGAACTCGTCATCCGCCACGCCGAGGTGGTCGTCGACGGCCATCTATATGTGCGCACCTTGCGGGGCGCGGCGTCCGTGGATCGATACCTCGGCTCAACCGGGACAATCAACTGGGAACCGCGGTTCACCATCCACGGATTCCGCTACGCCGAGATCAGCGGATATAATGGCGATCTCTCCGACATCGAAATTGTCGGTCGGGTCTACCACAGCGATATGCGGCGCACTGGTTGGCTGGAGACTTCGGATCCCGAGCTGAACCGTCTGCACGAGAACGTCGTGTGGAGTATGCGCAGCAATTTCGTCGACATCCCGACCGACTGTCCCCAACGGGACGAGAGACTGGGTTGGACAGGTGACATCCAAGTCTTCGCACCAACGGCGTCATACCTGTACGACTGCGCCGGGTTCCTGTCCAGTTGGCTGAAGGACGTGGCGGTCGAGCAGACACGATTTGGCACCGTCCCGTGGTACGTCCCAGTCATTCCCGGCGCGCCGCAGTGGACTCCCATCGTTCCGGGCGCGGCCTGGGGCGATGTGGCCGCGCTCGCCCCGTACGCGCTGTACGAGCGCTTCGGCGACCGGGACATCCTGCGTCGGCAGTACCCCAGTGCCCGCGCCTGGGTAGATCAGGTGGAGCGGCTGGCCGGGCCGTCGCGGCTGTGGGATACGGGCAAGCAACTCGGGGACTGGCTCGACCCGACCGCGCCTCCGGAGAACCCCGCGCACGCCCGGACCGATCCGTACCTAGTGGCAACGGCGTTTTTCGCGTGGTCGACGACGATCGTCGCCCGCTCCGCCGCAATCCTCGACGAAGCGGACGATGCGCAGCACTACGGCCGATTGGCCGCCCAGATACGTCGGGCCTTTCGGGCACGCTGGTGCACGTCCGAAGGTTTGATGACGAACGAGACGCAGACGGCCTACGCCCTGGCCATTGCGTTCGACCTGATCGCGAACAAGCGACGGGCGGGCACCAGACTGGCAGCCCTGGTGCGAGCGGAGGGCAACAGAATCAGCGCCGGCTTCGCCGGGGTCAATCTGCTGTCGGACGCACTCACCATCACCGGGCATGCGGACGTCGCCTTCGACCTGCTCATGGAGAAGGAGACACCCTCGTGGCTCTCCATGGTCCGAAAGGGCGCCACGACAATCTGGGAGCGCTGGGACAGCCAGCTCGATGACGGCAGCGTGAACCCTGGTGAGATGACCTCGTTCAACCACTACGCACTCGGCTCGATCGCGGACTGGATGCACAGGGAGATCGGCGGCATCCAGCCCGCCGCACCCGGCTACCGGCGGGTGCGGATCGCTCCCAGGATCGGCGGTGGGCTCACGTGGGCGAAGGCCCGCCACGACAGTCCGTACGGCACCATCGGCACGAGCTGGAACTTGCAGGACGGAGAGTTCGAACTGGAGGTTGTGCTGCCCATCGGGGTCGAGGGCACGGTGGCTCTGCCTGATGGCCGGGAACTCGAAGTCGGCCCAGGGTGTCACAGGTTGACCACCCGTGCGGTGGATTTCCGTCGCGCTAATCCTGACTCAGAACCCATCGCGACGACGAGCAGCGATCACCGAAGGACAATCCGGAGCCAGTGAACATGCGGACCATCCGGCGGACTCGCTGGTCGATGCACGGCGCGTGGTGAATCCTCGCTCAGCCGCTGTCCGGCTCGAAGGTGAACCACAACTCTTCCGTGCCCGCCTCGCCCGGGACCGCCGTGTCGGTGCGACGCACCAGCAGCATGCCGACGCCGGTCTCGAGCACCGTGTACACCACCGGCCGGCCGAAGCGGCGCTGCACGACGAACCGTCCGGAGGCGGTGAACTCGCCACGCGCCGGGTCGGGGTGTGCGTCGTCGGTCTCCGTCACCGCCGGCCGGGCGAATCGCAGGTACAGGCCGCGGTCGGCGCAGTGGTAGTCGCCCTCGGATCGCGGCTCGAAGTCGGTGACGTCGTCCCGTGCGACCCCGGCTACCACGCCGGCCGGGCCGGCATCGTCGGCATCGGCCGGGGACGACTCGGAATCCTGGTCGGATCCGGGCTGGCGCCGTCGCAGCCGGTCACGCAGGCTCATCGGTATCTCCCGTCACCGGTTCTGATCGCTCCTTCGATAGTGGTCCGCCCGAAGCCGCCTCGGCAACCGGGCCGGCCACCGGTCGGGTGCGCCGGAACCCGGGCGCGGTGTCGCCGCGTGTCCGGCGGGCATCCCGGGCTCGCCGCCGCGACCGCCGCGCCGCGTCGGCCGACAGCACGGCCAGCGATACCCAGATCACGGCGAAGCCGGCCCACCGGCTGGCCGACATGTGCTCGCCGGCCCACCACACGCCGAGCAGGAACTGCACCAGCGGGTTGATGTACTGCAGGAACCCCAGCACGGACAGCGGCAGGATCCGGGCCGCCCCGCCGAATAGCAGTAGCGGGGTGGCCGTCACCAGGCCGGACGCGATCAGCACGATCAGGTGCCCCGAGCCGTATCCGATGAAGTGCCCGCCGCCCTCCACCTGCAGCCAGATCAGATACCCGAGCGCCGGCAGCATCAACACCGACGACTCACCCACCAGCGAGATGACCGCCGGAATCCGGATCACCCGCTTGATCAGGCCGTACAGCCCGAAGCTGCCGGCCAGCGCGAAGGCCAGGTAGGGCACCCCGGTCGCACCGAGGGCGGTGAGCACGACGCCGGGCACGGCCACGGCCAGCGCGACCCACTGGATCGCGTTCAGCCGTTCGCGCAGCGCCACGACGCCCAGCACGATCGACACCAGCGGGTTGATGAAGTAGCCCAGCGATGCCTCGACGACGTGGTCGTTGTTGACGGCGTAGATGTACACGCCCCAGTTGATGGTGATCAGCACGGCGGCCAGCGAGATCAGCCCCCAGGTGCGGGCCGACAGCCCGCGGACCTGGCGCCACTGGCGCAGCGCGGTGACGGCGATGCCCATCACGATCGCGGACCAGAACATCCGATGCGCCAGGATCTCGACGGCGCCGGCCGGCTCTGCCAGTGGCCAGTACAGCGGGAACAGGCCCCAGATCAGGTAGGCGGCCAGCGCGAGCAGCACTCCCTTGCGCATCGGCTACCTCCCGACCCATCCTCGCAGTGAGCCGAATGCGACCGGTCGTGTGGTCCAGCGTGCGGCCGGGCGCACGATGGACCACACAACTCCGTCAACCCTGCGGCGGAGCGGAGGCGGTGCGGTCCAGCAGGGTGGACAGCACGATCGTCGACTCGGTGCGGGCCACCACGTCGGTGGCGCGCAGCCGCTCCAGGGCCTGCTCGAAGTCGGCCATGTCCGCGGCGCGCAGGTGCACCAGCACGTCGGCGTCGCCGGAGACCGTGTAGGCGGCGATCACCTGGGGGATGGGCTCGAGGATGCGCCGGATCCGATCGGGGGTGACGTTGCCGGCGTAGGTGACGGCGACCAATGCCTGCGCCCGCCAGCCCAGGGCGTCGGGGTTGATGCGGGCGGTGAAGCCGGTGATGACCTTGGCGTCGACCAGCCGATCCACCCGGCGCTTGACCGCCGGCGCCGACAGGCCGACCTGGGCGCCGATCTCCCGATAGGACGCCCGGGCGTCCTCCACCAGCAGAGAAATGATGTGCTGGTCGATCTCATCCAGACGCAACAAAGTGGTCCTCGCTCTGCAATGGTGCGGCATTGTGATGCGCGTTGGAGGCATCTTATCGTCGAGGTATGACGATTGCGATGGAACGTGACCTGGACGCCCCCACCCGGACGGCCCGCCCGCGGCGCTACCTGATGTGCCGCCCGCGGTTCTTCGACGTCGTCTACTCGATCAACCCGTGGATGCACACCGACGTACCGGTGGACGCCGGCCTGGCCATGCAGCAGTGGGAGAACCTCGCCGATACCTATCGCCGGCTCGGCAACGAAGTGGAGATCATCGAGGGCGAGCCCGGCCTGCCGGACATGGTGTTCGCCGCGAACGCCGCCACGGTGATCGACGGCATCGCGGTATCCGCGCGGTTCTCCACCGACAAGCGCACCGGCGAGGAGGCGCCCTACCAGGCATGGCTGCGCGCGCACCTGGGTTCCGTGGTGGTTCCCGAACGGGTCAACGAGGGCGAGGGTGACTTCCTGTGGACGGGGCGGCTGTTGCTGGCCGGCAGCGGGTTCCGCACCGACCCGCGCTCCCACCGGGAGATCTCCGAGGCGCTCGGCGTGCCGCTGGTCGCGCTGACCCTGGTCGACCCGTCCTTCTACCACCTGGACACCGCGCTCGCCGTGCTGGACCAGGACACCATCGCCTACTACCCAGGCGCGTTCTCCGCCGGCTCGCAGGCGATCCTGCGACGGCTGTACCCGGACGCGATCATTGCGTCGCTGGAGGATGCGCGGTGGTTCGCGCTCAACGCCGTCAGCGACGGCCGGCACGTCGTCGTGCCCGAACAGGCGCCGGACTTCGCCCGGCAGCTACAGCGGGCAGGGTTCGAACCGGTGACGGTGGACGTCTCGGAATTCCGCAAGGCCGGCGGCGGCGCCAAGTGCTGCACCCTGGAGTTGCGCGACTGATCACCCGTTCGCCTGGTCACTCAGGGCCACTGGACAGGTGGACCTTGAGCCGAAAGTGGTGGTCAATCCCCACGTTTCGACCGTGGACGTTGCGGCTGGCCGCGTGGTCCCTGCTGCCGTGAAGGACGTTCGGGCATGGCGACCCCGACGATGGCTCCGGGGGCCATGAGCGGGTTCACTGATCCGGCTACTCGGCGTGACCGGTGCTCGGCCAACTCCACCTGTTCGTGACTTCCTTCGACCGGGTCCGCTCCGTGAGGATGGATGAGCAGTCGGGGCCGGCGAACAGGGAACGAGCACATGGCGAATCCGACGTTCAGCGCGGGCAACCGCCTTCCAAGCCCCCGGCGGCGCGGCCACAGGCACGCTTCCGGCTCCACACGCCACCCCTGGCGCCGCGCCCTGGCGCTGACGGGGAGCGTGGCGCTGGCCGCCGCATTGTCGATCGCGATCGCAACGCCCGCTGCCGCCGCCGCACCCGTGGCCCAGTCGTCGGCCCAGGCGGTCAATCTGAACCTTGCGGCGGGCGCGCTGACGGTGCAGGCGTCGCCCACGCCGACCACGGCGACCAATACGGGGGCCGGATCGAACGACTCGGTGAGCGCAGCACCGGCGATATCGTTGCTCGGCGGGCAGAGCCTGCTGTCGGCCGGCGCGCTGGCCGAGACCGCGGAGGCGAGCACCGCCGGCACCTCCTACGCCTGCGCGGGGCTGGTCCAGTCCGGCGGAGGCATCTCGGTCGGAGACGGCGGAACGACCTGCTCCACCACTGGGAGTGGAGACGGGGGTCTGAGCCTGGACCTGTCGCAAATCCCGGGGCTCGGTGGCCCTCTCAGCAACCTGGTGACCCTCACCGTGAGCGCGGACGCGGTGGTCGCCCACGCGTCCTTCGACGGCACAGCCGCGACTGGCGGAGCCACCTTCGCGAACCCCACGCTCACAGCGTGCCTGGTCGCACCCCTGGGTATCTGCACGGTGCCGGTCACGCTGGACCTGACGATATCCTCGGCCCCCAACGGCAACCTGATCACTGCGATCGTCAACGCATTGACGGGAAGTCCCGCTCTGAGCGCCGTCGCCGATCAGGTCAGTTCAATCCTGTCGTCCGCAGTCTCCTTGACGTCGAACTACCAGCAGACGGTCGGAGACGCCCTCCAGGTCAGCGCCCTGCACATCGCCCTCCTCAGTAACTCCCTGGCGACAGCCGACCTCGCCAAGGTCACCGTCGGGCCGAACGCGGGGCCGCTGGCTGCCCCGAGCATCACGGCACCGGGGGACACCAGCACCGTGGCCACCGGTTCCCCGACGATCTCGGGGACCGGCGACCCAGGTGACACGGTGACGGTGTCTGAGGGCGGCGCTCAGGTCTGCACGGCTACCGTCCAGGGTGACGGGACCTGGTCGTGCACACCGGAAACGGCGCTGGCTGTGGGGGAGCACACCATCAGCGCGACCCAGTCCGACGGCACCAACACCTCCGGCGCCTCGAGTTCGGTGACGTTCACGGTGCTCGGCACGCCGACGATTTCGAACCTGGACCCGGAGCAAGGTCCAGTGGCGGGTGGGACGTCGGTGACGGTTACCGGGTCGGGTTTCGTGGATGGCGCGACCACGGTGAGTTTCGGTGGGGTGGCGGGGACCGATGTGGCGGTGACCGGCCCGACGTCGTTGACGGTGACGACGCCGGCGCATGCGGTGGGTTCGGTGGATGTGGTGGTGTCCAACGGTGACGGCCT
>JBIQML010000039.1:11104-15371 GCA_044463405.1 Nakamurella lactea
GGGCTTCATCGATGGTGCGACCACGGTGAGATTCGGTGGCGCGGCGGGAACCGATGTGACGGTGACCGGCCCGACGTCGTTGACGGTGACGGCGCCGGCGCATGCGGTGGGTTCGGTGGATGTGGTGGTGTCCAACGGTGACGGCCTGGACGCGACGCTGACCGGAGGTTTCAGCTATGTGCCAAACACGCCGGCGATCTCGACGCCGGCCGATGGTGACACGGTGCGCGTCGGCTCTCCGGAGATCTCCGGCACCGGCGACCCGGGCGATACCGTGACCGTTTCCGATGGGACTGGTCCGGTGTGTTCGGCGGAGGTCGAGGGTGATGGGACGTGGTCATGCACGCCGGAAACGGCGCTGGCTGTGGGCGAGCACACCATCAGCGCGACCCAGAGCGACCCGTCCGGCACCTACACCTCGGGCCCCTCGAGCTCGGTGACGTTCCAGGTGGCCGCTCCGGATGCGACGTCGGTGAGTCCGGACCGGGGCCCGGTGTCGGGTGGGACGTCGGTGACGGTGACCGGGTCGGGCTTCATCGATGGTGCGACCACGGTGAGATTCGGTGGCGCGGCGGGAACCGATTTGACGGTGACCGGCCCGACGTCGTTGACGGTGACGACCCCGCCCCATGCCACGGGAACCGTCGATGTGGTGGTGTCCAACGGCGACGGTCTGGACGCCAACCCACTTCCGTTCACCTACCTTCCGAACGCGCCGGCGATCACCTCGCCGGAGGATGGCTCGCAGACCGGCACCTCACCGGAGATCTCCGGCACCGGGGATCCTGGTGACACCGTCACGGTGTCCGACGGATCCGGCACGGTGTGTTCGGCAAAGGTAGGTGGCGACGGAACTTGGTCCTGCACGCCGGAATCGCCGCTGCAACCTGGCGATCACACGATCATCGCGACCCAGTCCGATGGTGACGGGAATACCTCGGCACCGTCGGACCCGGTGACCTTCACCTCGAAGGCGTCCTCCGGCGGCACGCCAACCCCGACCGAGCCAACCGAGCCGACGCAGCCAACCGAGCCGACGCAGCCAACCGAGCCGACGCAGCCAACCGAGCCGACCGGGCATCCCACCGGGGTGATCAAATACGCCGTCATCCAGCAGGGATCCACGATCCCCAACGAGGTCACCGGGTTCGGTTTCCAACCGGGCCGCGACGTGCATATCACCGTGCACTCCGCGCCCGTCGACCTCGGCATGTTCGTGGCCGACCCCAGCGGCCGGGTGCGGACCGTGTTCTCCACGGCGTCCCTGTCGGTCGGCGAGCACACGGTCGTGCTCAGCCAGGTCAGATCGGACGGCAGCGCCGACGTGGTGACCGTGCCCTTCCGGGTGGTCCCGGCCGACACCGGGACGGCCACGCCCACCGGCACCGGGACGGCCACGCCCATAGGCACAGGTTCCGAGACCACCAGTCCGAAAGCCACGGCCGTCGGAGGCGGCAACGACGGCGGCCTGAGCTACACCGGGATCGCTCCCTGGAAACCGCTGGGCCTGGGATTGCTGCTGCTGCTGGTCGGGTTGGCGCTCTCGGCCATCGGCGTCGGTCGCCGTCGCGGACGGCACGTGGGCTGAGCGGTCTTTGAGGGTCGCACGGTCCCAACGCCGATAGCTGGTGACCTGCCACCGACGTCCTGATGGGCTACCATGCCGACCGTCGTGCTTGCCGGGGCCATGGAGTTCGAGCCGACAGACAAGCGGAGGGACTCATGTCCGAATGGCCACGGCGCAGCCTTGGCGCGCGTTCCTTGTTCATCGTTAGCGTTGTGGTGGCGCTGTCACTGCTTGCTGTTCCGGCAGCCGAAGCGACGACGACACCGACGACAGCCTCGGCGTGTGCCACTCGCCCCTTCCCGGACGTGCCAACCAGTAGCCCGTTCTGCGCCGACATCGCGTGGTTGAAGCGTTCCGGCATCACCAACGGCTCCGCCGACGGTAAGTTCCATGCCGCAGCCGATGTCACGCGAGCGCAAATGTCGGCCTTCCTGTTCCGCCTGCAGATCCCGACGATCAAACCCGTGCGGTGCGTTGTGCGGCCGTACCCGGACGTGGCGACCGGTGGAGTGTTCTGCGGTGATGTGACCTGGCTCAAGGCTGCCGAATCACCGGTGGCTCGAAGGACGGGCGATTCCACGGTTGAAACGACGTGTCCCGTGCCCAGATGGCCGCGTTCCTCGATCGGCTGCGACATCCGGGCGGCCTTTCGCCTCGGTGCACGACCAAACCATTCCCCGACGTTCGAACCAGTAACCCGTGCTGTGGAGACATCGCTTGGCTGAAACGTACTGGCATCACGGGTGGCTCGAAGGACGGACGATTCCACGGCGGCAACGACGTCACCAGAGGGCAGATGGCGGCGTTCCTGCACCGAATGTCCACGGTTCCCGCGGCGCGCACCACGCTGGCGACGGGTACCTGGACGGCCGGGCGCGACATCAGGGTTGGGCGGTACGTAGCTACCGCGCCCGAGGGCGAAGCGGGCAACTTCGTGGTCTACGCCGCCGATGGTTCCTTGAAGGTCAACGAGATCCTCGGGGGCGACTATGGAGTCCCCAGTGTCACCGTCGGATTGACCAGGGGTGATTCGATCGAGATCTCCGGCTTGTCCAAGGTCACGTTCACCTTTGCCGACCTGCACCTTCGGTACACCCTGACCAACCGGTATATGGAAGGCGCAGCGCGATATCAAGCCCGGCCGGTACACGTTCACACCCGGCAGCGGCGGAGCCGGCAATTTCGTGGTGTACGCCGCCGATGGTTCCTTGAAGATCAACGAGATCCTCGGGGGCGACTACGGGGTGCCCAGCGTCACCTTCGGATTGAACAGGGGCGACTCGATCGAGGTGTCCGGGCTCGCCAAAGGCCAAGGCCACGTACGCGGTCATCCAACAGCGCAGCACCTTGACGACGGGCATCTGGAAGGCCGGAAGGGATATCAAGCCCGGTCGGTACCGAGCCGCGCCGCTCGGCGAGGGATCCGGCAATTTCGTGGTCTACGGTGCCGATGGCCGGTTGAAGGTCAATGAGATTCTGGGCGGCGACTACGGGGTGCCCAGCGTCACCGTCAATCTCGCCACCGGTGACTCGATCGAGATCTCAGGTATCGCCAAGGTCAGGTTCACGACTATTCGATGAGGGTCCGGCGCTGTCGATCCGCGGATCCGGGTGTGCCGGTGCACTCCGGTTCGGATCAGGCCCCGCAGCGGCGGCAGCGTCCCGGCAGCCATCCCCGGTTGCGGGACACCCAGTGGTACACCCGCGCGGACACCCAGGATCCCGGCCGGGTCGACAACACCGACGCCAGCAGGCGCCAGTGGGCCGCGGGCTGCAGTCGCAAAACGGCGGCTACCGCCTCGTGCCCGGCCACCGGCCGCGGCGTCGGCCCGTCCGGCACGAACTGCACCGCCGCCCTGGCCTGCTGCACGGTCAGCCCGCGTGCCGCCAGATCGGCGGTCTGGAACGGCACGAACGCCGGCGGGGCCGGCAGGTGCCGACGCGCGAACGCCACGCACCGGCGGCAGAACCCGCACTGGCCGTCGTAGACCACGGTGCCCGGGATCCCGGCGGATCCCGATCGAGAGTCCCGCGGGATTCCCGTCACCGATAATTGGTGAACTGCAACGCGACGTCCAGGTCTGCGTCCTTGAGCAGCGCTATCACCGCCTGCAGGTCGTCGCGCTTCTTGCCCGACACCCGCAACTGGTCGCCCTGGATCTGTGCCTGCACGCCCTTGGGCCCGTCGTCGCGGATCAGCTTGGCGATCTTGCGGGCCTTGTCCGAGTCGATGCCCTGCACCAGGTTCCCGGTGGCCTTGAACGACTTTCCGGAGGGCGTCGGGTCCCCGATGTCGAAGGACTTGAGCGAGATCCCGCGCTTGATCAGCTTCTCCTTGAACACCTCGATGGCCGCCCGGCAGCGCTCCTCGGTGGATGCGGAGATCGTCACCGACTGCTCGCCGGCCCAGGACACGGACGCGTCCGTCCCCCGGAAGTCGAACCTCTGGGAGAGCTCCTTGGCGGCCTGGTTCAGCGCGTTGTCGGCCTCCTGCCGGTCCACTTTGCTCACCACGTCGAACGACGAATTCGCCACCGTCCAGCCCCTCCATCCGCTCCCGCCGCCGGAGTTGGGATCCGGCAGCAGCACCTAGTAGTCTGGGTCCTCGCCAGGGCTGAGCCCTGGCACTGGCAGGTTACCCAAGCGGCCAAAGGGAGCTGACTGTAAATCAGTTGCGAAAGCTTCGGGAGTTCGAATCTC
>JBIQML010000040.1:0-15125 GCA_044463405.1 Nakamurella lactea
CGGGCTGGGCCAGCACGGTGCCGCCGCGCACGTACCGGTCGTACTGGTCGGTGACGAGTTCCTTCGAGCACAGGTTGGGGCTGGCCGCCATCCGCAGGATCAGCTCGCGCAGCTCGCCGGCGCCGGGTCGCGCCAGTGATCGGGAGTCGTTGGCCTGCAAGGCATCCTGGCTGGCGGGGCGCTGCACCGGCCGGTGGTAGACCGGGCCGTCGTGTGCGACCGTGCGCGGCGGGACGTCCACCACGGTCTCGCCGCGGTGGGTGATCACCAGCCGGCCGGTGCCGGTGACCTCGCCGAGCACCACGGCGGGCACCTCCCAGCGCTCGCACACGGCGAGGAAGGCCTCGACCTTGTCCGGCTCGACCACGGCGCACATGCGCTCCTGGGACTCGCTGGACAGGATCTCGGCGGCGGTCATACCCTCGGCCCGCAGCGGGACCACGTCCAGGTCGACGGTCATGCCGCCGTCGCCCGCGGAGGCGAGTTCCGAGGTGGCGCAGGCCAATCCGGCCCCACCCAGGTCGGAGATGCCCACCACCAAGCCCGCGTGGAACACCTCCAGGGTGCACTCGATGAGCACCTTCTCGGCGAACGGGTCGCCGACCTGCACGCTCGGCAGCTTGGCGCGCGCGCCCGCACCACCCCGGTTCGCGGGTCGAAAGCCGGATTCCGGCCCCTCATCGGCCCCGGAACTCGGCTTTGGACCCGCGAACTCCGAGCCGGGCGCGCCCTCGAACGAGGCCGAGGCCAGCACCGACACCCCGCCGATGCCGTCCAGGCCGGTGCGCGAGCCGTACAGGATGACCTTGTTGCCGGTGCCGGAGGCGTGCGCGGTGTACAGGTCCGCGGCGCGCAGCACGCCGAGGCACCCGGCGTTGACCAGCGGGTTGCCGGCGTAGCTGGCGTCGAACACCGTCTCGCCGCCGATGTTGGCCAGTCCCAGGCAGTTTCCGTAGCCGGAGATGCCTCCGACCACCCCGGGCAGCACCCGCGCGGTGTCCGGGGCGTCGGCCGGGCCGAAGCGCAACTGGTCGGTGACGGCGACCGGTCGCGCGCCCATGGCCAGGATGTCCCGCACGATGCCGCCGACGCCGGTGGCCGCCCCCTGGTACGGCTCCACGTAGGACGGGTGGTTGTGCGACTCGATCTTGAAGGTGGCCGCCCAGCCGTCGCCGATGTCGACCACCCCGGCGTTCTCCCCGATGCCGGCCAGCATCCGCTCGCGCATGGCGTCGGTGGTGGTCTCGCCGAAATATGCCAGGTGGATCTTGGAGGACTTGTAGGAGCAGTGCTCGGACCACATCACCGAGTACATGGCCAGTTCGGCCTCGGTGGGCCGGCGGCCCAGGATGTCCCGGATGCGGGCGTACTCGTCGTCCTTGAGACCCAGTTCGGCGTATGGCTGCGGCAGATCGGGGGTCGCGGCGGCCCGGTCGACGGTGTCCAGGCCCGCCTCGGTGGTGGTCATCGCCCGCCCGCCGGGGCCGCTGGTACGGCTGCCGGAACCTCCGACGCGACGGGCTCCGACGCGACGCGCTCCGACGCCGGCAGGCCGAGCGCGTCGGCCAGCGAGGCGAACAGCGGGAGGCCGTCGGTGCTGGGGCCGGTCAGCGCGTCGATGGCATGCTCCGGGTGCGGCATCAGCCCGGCGACCCGGCCGTCTGCCGAGCAGATGCCGGCGATATCCCGCAGCGAGCCGTTCGGATTGCCGGTGCCGGTGCCGGTGGTGGCGGTGGAGTCGGCGGCGGCGGTGGAGTCGGCGGCGGCGTCGGCGGCGGCGTCCGCGGAGTCCCCGTCACCGCCCTTCGCCATTGCTCCGGTTGTGCGAGCAGTGTCACCGGCCGCCATTGCTCCGGTTGTGCGAGCAATGCCACCGGCCGCCATTGCTCCGCCTGTGCGAGCAATGCCACCGGCCGCCGCTGCTCCGGTTGCGCGAGCAATGCCACCGGCCGCCATTGCTCCGGCTGTGCGAGCAGTGTCATAGCGTCTGGCACTGTCACCCCCCGCTCCCGGGCCGGCGCTGTACCGGAACAGCACCCTGCCCTCGGCCTCCAGCGCATCCAGGTCGCGTTCCGAGGCGACGTACCGGCCCTCCGCGTGCTTGAGCGGGATCAGGATCTGCTGCCCCGCCTGGTACCGGCCGCTCCACACCGTCGAGGCCCGTTCCACCCGCAGGTACTGGTCGCGGCAGCGGAAGGTCAAACCGACGTTGCGCATCAGCGCGCCCGGCAGCAGCCCCGCCTCGCACAGCACCTGGAAGCCGTTGCAGATGCCGAGCACGGGCATGCCACGGCGGGCGGCGTCGATCACCGACCGCATCACCGGCGCCTGGGCGGCGATGGCGCCGGCGCGCAGGTAGTCGCCGTAGGAGAACCCGCCCGGCACGATCACCGCGTCCACCGCGTGCAGGTCGGCGTCGGCGTGCCACAGGGACACCGACTCGGCGCCGACCGCGCGCACCGCCCGCAGCGCGTCCACGTCGTCCAGGCTGCCGGGAAAGGTGATCACTCCGATGCGAGCGCTCACGGCTGCCCGCTCCGGTCCGCGGCGCTCGACGGTGGTCCGGCAAGTCCCCCGTCGCTCGCGGTGGCCCCCGGCAGCCGGGTCACAGTCCAGGACTCGATGACGGGGTTCGCCAGCACCCCGCCGGCCAGTTGTTCGAGGTCGGCATCCGTCACCGAGTCGTCGACCTCGAGTTCGAAGTGCTTGCCGGCCCGCACCGACGTGATGCCGGCGTGCCCGGATCGGGCCAGGGCGGACAGGATCGCCTTGCCCTGCGGGTCGAGGATCTCGGGTTTGATGACGACGTCCACTGCCACCCGGGCCACGGCGTGCTCCTGTCGATCGGCCGAAGGATGTCGGCGGGCCGGCGGCGCACGGCACCCGGACAATGTCCTCAGGCATCGGACCCGCCCGCGTCCGATGGCCAGCCTACCGGCCGCCCGAGGGGGCGCCGCCGCGGGCCGTCGCCGCCCGGCCGGCCGCGCAGCCGGTCGGCGGGCAGCCCTGTCTTCTACGGAGACCTCCGCCGGTGGCGCCGTAGCCCCGCCCGGTCCTGTGCAGGGCTGTGCGACGCTGGCACCGACAGCCGATCCGGAGTATCGGCGCCCAACCCAGGAGCCCCGCCATGCAGATCCGCAAGTTCCGCCACTCCTGCCTGCACGTCACCGACGGCGACGCCAGCGTGCTGATCGACCCCGGGGTCTACTCGTCCGGGTACGACACGCTGACCGGCCTGACAGCAGTGCTGATCACCCATGGACATGCCGACCACCTGGACCCCGACGGATTCGCCCGGGTGCTGGCGGCGAATCCGCAGGCGACCGTGTATGCGGACCCCAGCATTGCGGCGGAGATCGCCGAGCACCCCGCGGCCACCAGCAGCACCGTGACGGCCGTGCGGCCGGGTGACGTGCTGGATGTCGGCACCCGGGTCGAGGTGTCCGGTGGTGAGCACGCGGTGATCCACGCCGACATTCCGGTGATACCGAACGTGTGCTACTTCGTCGGCGGAACCTTGCTGCACCCCGGGGACTCGCTGGTGGTGCCGGATCACCCCGTGCCGGTGCTGGCGCTGCCGGTGTCGGCGCCGTGGATGGCCGTCAAGGAGGCCGTGGACTACCTGCGCGCGGTGGCCCCGGACCGGGCAGTCCCCATCCACGAGCAGGTGCTGGCGTCCACGGCGACGGTGTACGGGCTGCTGTCCAGGCTGGGTCCGGAGCGCACGGAGTGGTCGGACATCGACGACGGCTCGGTGCTGGACGTCTGAGGGACGCGCGGGCGGAGCCCGGCGGCGGCCGTCCGATCGGCCGAACCCTGGTCAGGCCGCGGCGTCGCGGTGCCGCACCAGCTGGCCGTTCTTGAACACGTGGGTGATGCGCTCCGCGTGGGTGTGCAGGTCGTACGGGTCGCCGGTGACGACGACCAGGTCCGCCCGCTTCCCGGACGCCACGGTCCCGCGGTCGGGCAGCCGCAGCAGGTCGGCGGCGGTCGAGGTGGCCGCCACCAGCACCTGCGCGGGCGTCATGCCCACCGCCAGCATCAGCGCCAGCTCCTCCACGTTCCGGCCGTGCGCGAACACCCCGGAGTCGGTGCCCATGGCGATCCGGACGCCCGCCTGCACGGCGGCGCGCGTCATCTCCCGGTGGATGTCGACCACCGCGCGCGCCTTGGCCTCCACGGCCGCCGGCACCCGGGATCCGGCGTCGATCGCCTGGATCAGCGCGACCGGTGCCAGCAGGGTCGGCACCAGCACGGCGCCGGTCTCCAGCATCAGGTCGAAGCATTCCTGGTCGGCGAAGATGCCGTGCTCGATGGACGACACCCCGGCGCGCAGCGCGTTCATGATGCCGGGCTTGCCCTGGGCGTGGGCCATCACGGGGATGCCGACGGCGGACGCCTCGGCGACGCAGACCTGCAGTTCCTCCAGGGAGAACTGGGGGTGACGGGGATCGTCCCGGGGCGACAGCACGCCACCGGAGGTACACACCTTGATCACCTCGGCCCCGGCCCGGATGAGTTCCCGCACGCGCAAGCGCATCTCATCCGGCCCGTCCACGACCCCGGCCGGGCGACCGGGATGCGGCACCATCATGCGGTGCACGTCACCGTGCACGGTCCAGCCGTCGGTGTGACCCCCGGTCTGGCCGAGGATGGCGATGGCCGGCACGATGTCCGGCCCGTCGATCAGACCCTCGGCGGAGGCCTGCTTCATCCCGAGGTCCGAGCCGCCGGCGTCCCGCACGGTGGTGACGCCGACGTCCAGGGTGCGCTGCAGGTTCTGCTGCCCGGCGTAGAACTGGTAGGAGAACGGCTCCTGCATCAGCGTCAGCGGATCCTTGCCGGACGCGACGGCATGCACGTGGCAGTCGATCAGCCCGGGAAGCACGGTCTGCCCGGCGATGTCGATGACGGTGTCCCCGTCACCGGCCTGCACGCCCGGCCCGACCTCGGTGATCGTCCCGTCCTCGAGGACTACATTGGCGTCGAACGGGTCGGACCCACTGCCGTCGAACACCCTCGCCGATCGCAACATCGTCCGCATCTGCCGGCTCCCGCCTTTCGGTTCCGCGCCGCCCGTACCAGGACGGCGATCCGGATTACCCCCGCGCGCCGATCCGGACCGCGTGCGGGGGTCTGAGCACCTCGCCCCCGGAGCAGGTAGCCCGATGCTGCTCCAGGTAGCCCGACATTGCTGGCTGGGGGCACCTCCCGCGAGCGAAGCGAGTGGGGGAGCGCGACAACATCGGGCTACCTGTTTCGGCGCCAACCTGAGATCGTGGCGCCCGCGCTCACAGCCCGACGCTGCCCTGCATAATCCCGCCGTCCACGAAGATCGACGTCGCCGTGAGGTACTGCGCCTTGTCGGAGGCCAGGAACACCACCATCTGGGCGATCTCGTCGGGCTCGGCCATCCGGCCCAGCGGGATCGCCGCATTCAGGGCCTTCATCTTGGCGGGATCGGCCGCGGTTGAGGCGTTGATGGGCGTGTCCACGGCTCCCGGCCCCACGTTGACGACCCGGATGTTGTGCTGGCCGAGCTCCACCCCGGCGGTGCGGGCCAGCATCCGCATGCCGCCCTTGGACAGGCAGTACGGCGTGTTGCCCGGCATCGGCCAGTCTTCGTGCACCGAGGAGATGTTGATGATCGTTCCGCCGCCGCCCTGCGCGATGAACTGCCGGGCGGCCAGCTGGGTGCCGAAGAACGCGCTCTTGAGATTGACGGCCATCACCATGTCGTACTGCTGCTCGGTGGTGTCCAGCACGGAGGTGCGGGTCTCCATCCCGGCGTTGTTGACCAGCACGTCCAGCCGGCCGAACTGGCTGACCGCGGTGTCCACCATGGAGGTCAGGTCGGCGATCTTGGAGACGTCGGCCTTCACCCCGACGGCCTTGCCACCGGCGGCGTGGATCTTCTCGATGATCTCCTTGGTCTCGTCGGGATGCGCCACGTAGTCGATGACGATGTTCGCGCCCTCGGCCGCGGCCGCGAGCACGATGCCCTCCCCGATGCCCGAGTTGCCGCCCGTCACGATCATGGTCTTGCCCTGCAACAGCATCCGTTCCGCTCCCTCATATCCGCTCTTCTACCGGCGCGCGTCACCGTCGCACGACCCCGCGGCCCGCCCATCGACGGTAGACCCGGGATCACGTGTCCGCAGGTCCAGCCGGGCGGGCCACCGTCGCGGCGCCACCCGGCCCGGTGGGCCGCCGGCGTCGGCTCGGGCCGCATCCGGCCCGCACGGCCGTCACCGCACCCGCCGGTGGCCGGTCACCCGGAAGCCCGAGAGTGCGGGACAATGACCGAACACCGCAAACGGCCCGGCGCCCGACCGAACCGGGCGGCCGGGACGCACCAGATGCGCCGCTCGAGCGGAGGTCACTCTTGGCTTCGTCGCCCCGGATCACCCTGCAGGTGACGGCCGTCCCGGTGTTCTCGGTCGCGATGGCGCACAACGGAGTCGGGGTGCTCGGTGACCTGCGCATCACGAACAACGGTCCGGGGGTGCGGGGCGCCGAGCTGCGGGTGACGGTGTTCCTTCCAGAACCCGATCCGGTCGTCGGCGGCGCCGTCCCCGTCCCGGCCGACGGGGAGTCGTGCCGCGGGTGTGGGGTGGATCTGGGCTCCGTCACCGTTCCGATCGACCTGCCCACCGTCGGCACCGCCGCCCCGACGGCCGTTCCGTCACCGCTGGAAACCGCCACGGTGGCGGCTATCACCGGGCCGGTGGACGGGGTCGTTCGGGTCGAGGTGCTCGTCGACGGCCGGCCGGAGGCGACCGAGAATCGCCCGATCCGGGTGCTGGGTGCGAACCGATGGGCGGCCGCCCCGGTGACCCTGGCACTGGAGATGCTGGCGGCGTTCGTGCTGCCACAGGATCCGGCGCTGGACGCGGTGCTCGGCGGCGGCGGTGACCCTGGCGCTGGACATGCCGGCGCCGGCGTGACCGACCCGGGACACCCGGAGCCGGGATACCTGGACGGGCCGGAGAGTGTCGACGAACGGGCGCGGGCGATCTTCGACGCGCTGCGCGACCGCGGGATCCGGTTGCTGGAACCCGATCCGGGCTGGCCGGGAGCGCCGCAACGGATCCGCGGTCCCGGCCAGGTACTGCAGGACGGTGACGCGACCGCGCTGGAGGTCGCGCTGCTGCTGGCCGCGGCCCTGGAACGCACCGGCCTGCACCCGCTGGTGTGGATCGGCGCGGACGGGCCGCTGGTCGGATACTGGCGCGAGGATCGGTCGCTGCCGGCGGCCGCCGTCACCGACATCGACGGCGTGGTCAACCTCGTCGACCTCGGCCTGCTCGGCACCGTCGACCCGACGCTGGCGACCGCCTCGGTTCCGGACGCGGACTTCCGGCGGGCCGTGGCCGCGTGCCACCCGCGGCTGCACGGTGACCTGACCGAACTCGTCGGCGTGCTGGATGTGCGGTCCGCCCGACGGGACCACATCGATCCGCTGCCGGCCCGGGTCACCGGCCGGGACGGCACGGTGCGGTCGGTCGGCTACTCGTCTTCGGCCGGGACGTCCGCGCGGTCGGTTCCGGCGGCCGCCGGACCGGCGGTGACGGGGACCGCCGGGTTGCCCGCGCCGACGCGACACGCCGGAGCACCGGCGGCAGCCCGGCCCGCGCCCGGGGCACCCGCGCCCAGGGCACCCGCGCCGTCCGAGGAACCGGCGCGGGTGGCGCAGTGGAAGAACGCGCTGCTGGACCTGTCATTGCGCAACCGCCTGCTGAACTACACCGGCCGCGGCGCGGTGAACCTCGCCGTCCCGCCCGGGCTGCTCGGCGCCCTCGAGGACACCGTCAACTCCGGCGGCAGGATCTCGCTGCTGGCCTCCGACCAGCTGTCGGACGTGCAGATCCGGCGCGGCATCCGGTCCGGTCGGGAGCTCACCGAGGAGCACCGGGCGGATCTGCTGTCCAGCAAGCACGCCGCCTACACCGACATCCCGACCGACAGCTACCCCTCACGGATGCGCTCGCTGGCCTACCGGGCGCGCACCATCGCCGAGGAGACCGGCGCCAATCACCTGTACCTCGCGCTCGGCACGCTGCTGTGGACCCTGGACGGCCGCTCCCTGCGATCGCCGGTGATCCTGGTCCCGGTCACCCTCTCGCCCCGGTCGCGTCACGGGACCTACCGGGTCGAACTGGACGAGGCCGGCACGTCCACGCCGAACTACTGCCTGACCGAGAAGCTCCGCCAGGTGCACGGGCTGTCCATCCCCGGGCTCGCCGAGCCGGTGGAGGACTCCGCGGGTATCGATCTGGACGCGGCGTTCCGCGCGCTGCGCTCCGCGCTGGCCGACGCCGGGCTGAACTACCGGGTGGAGCAGACGGCGGACCTGGCGCTGCTGGCCTTCGCCAAGTTCCGGCTGTGGAAGGACCTGGACGAGCACTGGACGGACCTGGCGCGAAACCCGCTGGTGGATCACTTGATCTCGTCACCGACGGCGACGTTCACCGATCCGGCGAAAGAGAGCCCGAAGGAACCCGACCTGGACGCGCTGGCGGCGCAGGTGCCCATCGCCGCGGATGCCTCGCAGCTGGATGCGATCGCGGCGGCCACCGAGGGCCGGACGTTCGTGCTGGAGGGGCCGCCCGGAACCGGGAAGTCGCAGACCATCACCAACCTGCTGGCACACGCCATCGCGCAGGGGCGGCGGGTGCTGTTCGTCGCCGAGAAGCGCGCCGCCCTGGACGTGGTCACGCGGCGGCTGGACGCCATCGGCCTGGCGCCGTTCTGCCTGGACCTGCACGACAAGAAGGCCAAGCCCGCGACGGTGCGCGCGCAGATCCGCGCCGCGCTGGAGCTTCGGATCGCCGCCGACGAGCAGGGTCTGGCCGCCGTCACCGAACAGCTGCAATCCGCCGGCGGGCAGTTGGAGCGCTATGCGACACGGTTGCACGAGCCGAACGCGGCCGGCTTGTCCTACTACTCCGCGCACACCAGAGCCCTGGCGGTCGGCGACGGACCGGTGCTCCCCATTCCCGAGAGCGCCGTCGTCGCCACGGATATCGACCTCGCGGCAGCGCGGGCAGCGGTGACGTCGCTACCCGACGTCGCCGATCCCGCACGGCCGTCGGCAGATCACCCCTGGGGGTTCGTGGACCCTCCGGATCCGGCAGGCGTCGACGCCGCCGCCCTGGCATCGGCGGCGCTCGCGGTGGACGACGCCATCGGCGTATCCATCACGGCGCCGGCCGCCGCCGCGGCCCTGGCGGCGGCCCGGACCCCGTCGGACGTGCGCAACCTCGCCCGGTTCGGGGCGGCCTACGCCGTCGACCTGGCGCTGCTCGACCTGGCGGCGACCGACCGTTGGCGGCGCGAGGCCGAGGCGGCGCGTACCGAGGTGGCCGCGTTCGCCTCCGCGGCGCATCCCGGGCTGGAGGTGGTGTCGCCGGAGGTCTTCGCGCTGCCGGTGGATGCCATCGACGCCGACGCGCGGACGGCGAACGCCTCGTCCTGGTTCGGGCGGAAGAAGCGGCAGTTGGCGGTGCTGGCGCGATTGCAGCCGGCGCTGCGTCCCGGGGTGACGGTGCCGCGCAAGCAGATCGGGGAGCTGACCGGGCGGCTGGCCGGCGTCTGGCGACAGATCGTGCAACTGCAGGTCCGCGTCGCGGCGGTCGACGGGCTGCAACCCCCGGATGGATGGAACCCCCTGACATCCGACGGGCGCCGGTGGCTGGACGATCGGATCGGCTGGCTGACCTGGGCGTCGGACGCCGCGTCGCTGCGTGACCGCACCGGCGGCGCCCTGCCGGAACCTGGACCCTTCCGGCAGGCTGTCCGTCACCTGCTGGTCAGCCGCGAGGTGGTCGGCCTGAACGACCAGGACGCGATCACCCGTCTGGCGGACGCGCTCGGCGAGCTGGGTGAGATGTCCGGCGGCGACCGCGCTGTCGGCAGGTGGGCCCGCCACGGCCTGGTCAGCACCTGGCGCGCCTCGGCGGGCGGCCGCCGGGCGGCCGAGGCGGGTCAGCCGGTGCTGCGTCGCTACCTGGCACTGCTGGAGCACCTGCAGCCGCTGCGGCACGCGGGGCTTCACGATGCCCGGTCCCTGCTGCTGTCCGGGGCGGTGCCGGCCGACCGGGCGGCCCGAGCCTTCGACTCCGGTCTCGCGGCCGCGTCGCTGGCCGAACGCGGCGCCGCCACCGGTCTGGACGCATTCGAGCCGACCGCGCACGACCGGGCGGTGCAGCGCTTCGCCCAGGCGTCCGAGCGGCTGCGCGACCAGTTGATGACGGCGATTCCCGCCGGCGTTCTCGCGTCCCGGACCTTCGACGCCACCTCAAGTTTCGGGCAGGTCGGGGAGCTCAGCCGGGAGCTGGCCAAGCAGCGGCGAGGGCTGGCGGTCCGACCGCTGCTCGCCCGGTACGGAGGGCTCGTCACCGCCGTGATGCCGTGCATGCTGGTCAGCCCCGACTCGTTGGCCCGGTTCTTCCCGCCCCAGTCGAACCTGTTCGACCTGGTGGTGTTCGACGAGGCGTCGCAGATCCGGGTGGCCGACGCGATCGGGGCGCTGGGCCGGGCGCGGGCCGCCGTCGTGGTGGGTGATTCCAAGCAGATGCCACCGACCTCAGTGGCCGAGTCCACCGCCGACCCGCTGCTTCACGGTTCGGATCCCGGTGCGCCGGGCGAGGAGTCGGCCGACGATCTGCTGGGCGTTCCTGACGAGGAGTCGATCCTGTCCGAGTGCGTGCAGGCCGGCGTCCCGCGGCGCTGGCTGTCCTGGCACTACCGGTCGCAGGACGAGGCACTGATCGCCTTCTCCAACCGACGGTACTACGACGACCGGCTCTCGACGTTCCCCTCGCCGCTGCACGGCTCGGCCGATCCGGGGCTGCACGGGCACGGCGTGAACCTGGTCCGGGTGCGGGGCCGGTTCCTGCGCTCGCATGCCGGAAAGCTGCTGCGCACCAACCCGGTCGAGGCGGACGCCGTGGTGGCGGAGCTCCGGCGCAGGTTCGAGGCCGATCCGGATTCCACGCCCTCCGTGGGGGTGGTGACGTTCAACGCACAGCAGCGCACGCTGATCGAGTCGCTGTTGCGAGATCTCGGCGACGATCGCATCATCGAGGCGCTGGATCGCACCGACGGGGAGGGGTTGTTCGTCAAGAACCTGGAGAACGTGCAGGGGGACGAGCGGGACGTCATCCTGTTCTCCACGGCGTTCTCGGCCAACGACCGGGGCGTGCTGCCATTGAACTTCGGCCCGCTCAACCAGGTGGGCGGTGAGCGCCGGCTCAACGTCGCCGTGACCAGGGCGCGCCGCCAGGTGCTGGTGTTCTGCTCATTCGACCCGGAGGACCTGCGCGCCGGGGAGACGTCGTCGAGGGGCATCAAGGACCTGCGGGCCTACCTGGAGGTCGCCCGTGCCGGAGTGAGCTCGGTGATCGGGTCCTCTCCGAAAGCACCTGCGCCCGATCGGCATCGGGACGAGGTCGCGGCAGCGGCGAAAGACCGCGGGCTGTCGGTGGCCACCAACGTCGGGCTGTCGGACTTCACCCTCGACCTGGCGGTGGGGACCAGCGGCGGTGACGGGAATCCCGGCCGGCCGAGGGTCGCGGTGCTGCTGGACGGACCGGAATGGGCGGCGCGCCGGACGGTCGGGGACCGTGACCGCCTGCCGGTGGAGGTGCTGTCCGGGCTGATGCACTGGCCGGCGGTGCAGCGGATCTGGCTGCCGGACTGGTTGCGGGACAGCGAGTCCGTGCTCGACCGGTTGCAGGCTGCGACGCGTGCACCCGCGGCGGCCAGCGCCGAGCAGACCGGTGCGGTCCCCGGCGAGCGGGCCGGAGCGATGGGGTCTGGGGACATGGTGGCAGCCGCCGACCCCGTGGACGACGGGAGCGCAGTGCAACCTCGCGATCGTTGGGAGATCGGCAGCAGCGGGCCCGGGACTGCCACCATCGGCGCGCCCTCGGACGGTGCCTCGTCGGCGACGGCGACGGCGCCGGGGTCGGTCGGTTCCGCCGACGGAACACCCTTCACACCATGGATTTCCGGCTACCTCGGCCCACGTGATGTGCTGGACGGGCTGCCGGCGCGGCGCTGCGTCGACCGGGTGCGCCGCGCCCTGCTGGCTGCCGTCGAGGCGGAGGGTCCGATCCACGTCGACCGGCTGGCCAAGCTCGTGGCCGGCGGATTCGACCTTGCCCGGGTATCCGCAGAACGCCGTTCCGCCATCCTGGATTGCCTTCCCCCCGGCGTGTTTCGTGATCCGGCAGACCCGCTGTTCGCCTGGCCGGAGGACGTGGACCCGGCCGATTGGGGTGGATTCCGACGGACGGGCACCGACGCCGACCGCCCGCTGGAGTACGTGTGCTCGCGCGAGATCGGCAATGCGATGGTGGCGATCTGCACCGCCTCCGCCGGGGCCGACAGGGACCAGTTGGACGTCGAGACCCTGCGGGTGTTCGACCTGCACCGGCGGACCACGGCGGCGCTGGCGCTGTTGGACGCCGCCCTCCGACGCGCCACCGCCGAGGGCCGTCTGACCTGCAGCGGCGGCGTGTTCCGGGGCACCGGTGATCGCACCGGTCTGCGAACCTGAGTCCGGTCGTCCCGCCGGTCCCGCGTCCACCGATGGCCGCATACCCGGCTCGGGCGGTGTTCGGCGAGCGGGTCGTGCCGTTGGGCGACGCGACTACGGCGTCGGGCCAGTGGGCCCCGGCTCACCGGATCCGGGGGTGGGGGACCCCGTCACCGGCGTCGCCGTCGTCATCTGCAGGAAGTCGTCGGCCTCGATGGCGCCCAGGACGGCGCGGACAGCCGCCGGTACCCGCGCGTGCTGCGGGTCGTGCAGGATGGTCGGCGCCGTCAGGTGAACGAGGCGTCGTCGATGAACCAGATCGCACTCGCCCGCCGCCAACACGTTGCGCACCCAATCGGCGTTCTTGCCATAGGTCAGCGAGAACAGGTAGCCACCGGGCTTGGCGAAGACGTTCACCGGAGTCCGATACTGCCTGCCGGACTCGCGGCCCCGGTGCACGACCACTCCGAAGCCCGGCAGGTACGGGGCGATCCTCCGGGTGACGTGGTTCAACCCCGACCTGTTGAGTATGGCGATCGTCCTCGACAGCGGCATGGGCCTCGGTTCATCCCTGGCGGTGCAGTTCGGCGGCAAGATGGTGCGTCATCGGCACCCCCACCGCCGCCATCGAGATCTGATACCTCAGCAGGTCGCCATCCCAACGGTAGCGGCGCCGGACGGCGTCGACGCTCTTGGCGCCCGGGGTCCCGTGCAGCTCGCTGCTGTCCAGCTCGAGCCGGCCGGCGTCGGTGGCCTCGCCGGCCGCGATCTCGGTGATGCCGAAGCTGTGCGCGACGACCATCTCCCACCGGCCGTCGACGAGGCGGAGGAATCCCGACTCGGCGTGGCGCGGCTCGCCGGTCGCGGCGTCGGTGGTCCGGCTGCGCCAGTGCGCGACGGGCCTACCCGGTACCGGCGCGATCACCAACTCCTCGACATAGCCGAAATCGTCGATGGTCGGGTAGCTCCCAGCTCCCGACCCGCGCCAGGTGCCGGCCATCTCCGCAAGGGTGCCCTGCCCCGCTGCCGCCGTCATACCGGCACAGTACGCACCGCCCCGTGGCCGAGCCCGGTGACCGCGCCTGGTCCCGCCCGCCAGAACGGTTTGATGTCTTCTCTTGACGATCGTCACACGCTCACAATATGGTGGTTGTCAGATGGCCGCCGGCGGGGACGTTCGCCCGACCCCGCACCCTTCCACGGGGGCACGCCGGGGGATGCATCCATTCCCGCGGATGCTCCACCGCCCACCATCGCCCGCCGACGTTCTGGAGGACCGCCATGACATCGCCGAACCTGCGTCCGCTGGAGGACGGGATCGAGCGGGACGTCGCCGAGATGAACTACGGCAGCTACCTGCACCTCGACCGCCTGCTGTCGGCGCAGGTACCGGTCTCCGACCACCACGACGAGATGCTGTTCATCATCCAGCACCACACCACCGAGCTGTGGATCAAGCTGGTGATCCACGAGCTTCGCTCGGCGATGCAGCTGATCGCCGCCGACGATCTCGCGCCCGCGCTCAAGCGGCTGGCCCGGATCAAGCACGTGCAGAAGCAGATGACCGACCAGTGGTCCGTGCTGGCCACGTTGACCCCGTCTGAGTACGGCCAGTTCCGCGGCATGCTCGGCCACGCCTCCGGTTTCCAGTCCCTGCAGTACCGGCTGCTGGAGTTCCTGCTGGGCAACAAGAACGCCGGCATGCTGGCGGTCTTCCGGCACGACCCGGATGCCCAGGCCCAGCTTGAGCAGGCCCTGCACGCACCCAGCCTGTACGACGAGTTCCTGCTGTTCCTTGCCCGCCGCGGCTACCCGATCCCGCAGCGCCTGCTGGAGCGGGATTGGTCCGAGCCGCACAGCATGGACCACGACCTGGTGGAGGTGTTCGCCGCCGTCTACGCCGACCCGGACAACCAGTGGGACGTCTACGAGACCTGCGAGGAGCTCGTCGACGTCGAGGACACATTCCAGACCTGGCGATTCCGGCACCTCAAGACGGTGGAACGGATCATCGGCTACAAGCGCGGCACGGGCGGGTCGTCCGGGGTGTCGTTCCTCAAGCGCGCCCTGGACCTGACGTTCTTCCCCGAACTATGGGCGGTGCGCACCGAGATCGGCGCTGTGCCGGCGGCGGCGCCGGCGGTGAGCAAGGGCGCCGGACGATGACGACGACGGCACCCGACCGGGAGTCGGTCCTGGCGCTGGACGCCGCCGACCCGCTGGCACGGTTCCGAGACAGGTTCCTGCCGCACGGCGACGACGTCGTCGCCTACCTGGACGGCAACTCGCTCGGCCGGCCGCTGGCCTCGATCGCGCAGATCTGGCAGGACCTGGTCGAGAACCAGTGGGGCCGCCGGCTGATCCGGTCCTGGAGCGAGGGGTGGATGGACCTGCCCGAGCAGGTCGGGGACGAGCTCGCCACCGCCGCCCTGGGCGCGGCGCCCGGCCAGACCATGATCGCGGACTCGACCACCATCAACTTCTACAAGGTGGTGCGTGCGGCGCTGAACCTTCGGCCCGGCCGGCGGACCATCGTCATCGACCGGGACAACTTCCCCACCGACCGGTTCGTGGTGGAGTC
>JBIQML010000041.1:0-3057 GCA_044463405.1 Nakamurella lactea
GCGTCGGCCGGTGCGTCCGGATCGGCGTCGGAAGGCTCGGGTTCCGCCTCGGGTTCCGCCTCGTCCGCCTCGGGGTCGGCCAGCGGGGCGTCATCGAACTCGGCAGGTTCCGCATCGTCCGGCTCGGCCTCGGCGAGCGCCTCCTCGTCCGGATCCGGCTCGGCCGGGGGCCAGTCGGGCTCCGCCACCGGGTCGCCGATCGTGGTCGGGGTGATCCAGCCGTACACCGGGGCTGAGGCGTACTACGGCAAGTACCAGGACAACGCCTGGACCTTCGCGATGGCCAAGTACGGCAACAGCATCGACGGCCACCCGATCACGCTGGTCAAGGGCGACAGCAAGTGCGACCCGTCGACGGCGGTGTCCGCGGCCCGCAAGATCCTGGCGGAGAAGCCGGTGGTGATCAACGCGCCGGACTGCTCGGCGGACACCCTGGCGATCCTGCCCGTCACCACGGCGGCCAAGGTGCCGCTGGTGTCGGAGAACCTGGCTCCCGACGTCACCACCAAGGGATCCACCTACGTGTGGCGGGTGCAGTCCAGTGACGCCGCCACCAACAAGGTCTTCGCGCAGTACATCGCCGACCAGGGCCACAAGAAGATCGGCGTCATCCACGACACCACGTCCTACGGCGTGGCCAACGCCCAAACGCTGGTCGACGGCCTCAAGGCGGCGGGCATCACGCCGGCCACCGAGGCGACCTACGACATCTCGGCCACCGACTACTCGGGCCAGATCCTGCAGCTGAAGCAGGCGGGCATCGACGCCGCCTACATCGAGGGCTACGACCTGCAGGAGGGCAACCTGGTCAAGCAGGCCCGCAGCCTCGGCCTGACCGTGCCGATCTACGGCCCGACCACCGCCAGCGACGACACGTTCCTCAAGGCGGCCGGGAAGAACTCCGAGGGCATCACGTTCGCCACCTCGTTCCTGCCCGACTGGTCCGCGGACGCCAAGACCTTCAGCGCCGCCTGGCAGAAGGAGTTCGGATACCCGCCGAACATGGACAGCGTGGGCATGTACCAGGCCGCCGTCACCACCATCAAGGCGCTGCAGAAGGCCGGTGCGACCGCCACCCCCGATCAGCTCAACGCGGCGTTCAAGGATCTGACGGTGACGGGGTTGCCGGAGGGCAGCGTGTCCTTCACCTCGAGCGGGGATCTGGCCAAACCACTGGTGATGGTCGGCAAGTGGCACGACAGCAAGACCAGCCTGGTGAAGATCCTCACGCAGCCGTGAGTTCGGCCGCGGTCCTCGTCGACACCCTGGAGGTGCGCGAACTGCGCACCGGCTACCCGGGCGGGCCGGACGTGCTCCGCGGCGTGTCGTTGACGGTTCACGACGGCGAGATCATGGCCGTCTTGGGACGCAATGGCGCCGGCAAGACGACGCTGCTGCGCGCCATCTCGGGGCTGCTGCCCTGCCGGGGTGGCGACGTCGTGCTGGGCGGGCGGAGCCTACGCGGCGTGCGGCCGCATCGGGTGGCGGCCCGCGGGGTCGGGCACGTACCCGAGGGCCGCCGGGTGATGCCCGGCATGAGCGTCGCCGACAACCTGCTGCTGGGCGCGTTCCGGATCGGAGGCCGGCGCCAGGCGGAGCCGGTGCTCGAGGAGGTCCTCGAGTACTTCCCGACGTTGCGGCGCGCGCTGAAGGCGAAAGCCGGCACGCTGTCCGGCGGGCAGCAGCAGATGCTGGCCATCGCCCGCGCGCTGATGTCCCGGCCCCAGGTGCTGCTGCTGGACGAGCCGCTCACCGGCCTGGCCCCGGTGATCCAGGACGATGTGATGGCCACGCTGGCGACGTTGCGCTCCGGCGATCGGACCATCGTGCTGGTCGAGCAGAACGCGCAACGCAGCCTGGCCGTGGCGGACCGCGGCGTGGTGCTCGCCGACGGCACGGTCGCCGTCCGGGGCGCCGCCGGCGACCTGCTGACCAACCCGGCGGTTCGCGAGGGCTATCTGGGCACCGACCCCGCGGCGACGAGGCCGGTCGATCCCGGCGAGGACCGCCGATGACGCTGCTGCTGCAGGTGATCGTCAGCGGCGTCGCGGCCGGAATGGTGTACGCGCTCATCGCTCTCGGCTTCTCCCTGGTCTACCGGACCAGCCGCGTCATCAACTTCGCCCAGGGCGACTTCGCCCTGCTCACCGCGTATCTCGCCTACACGCTGATGGCGGCCGGGCTGCCGGTGGTGCTGGCCTGCGTGATCGGCGTGATCGGCGGTGCCATCGCCGCGGGCCTGCTGGAGCGGATAGCGCTGCGGCCGCTGTACCGGCGCCCCGGCGTCGTCGCGATCCTGGGCACGGTCGGCATCGCGATCGTGCTCGAGGCGGTGATGCGGCTCATCTGGGGCGCGCTGCCCAAGACGCTGCCCGCGGTCGCGTCCACCTCGCCGTGGCTGGTCGGCGGCATCGCCATCACCCCACTGCAGGTGACGATGATCGCCGTCGGCCTGGTGGTCGCGATCGGACTGTCCCTGGTGATCTCCCGGACCCGGGCCGGCCGTGCCATGCGCGGGTGCGCGCAGGACCCCGAGGTGGTGGCGCTGTTCGGCATCAACGTGGACCTGCTGTACCTGGCCTCCTACGTGATCGGCGCGGTGATCGCCGGTATCGGCGGCGTGCTGATCGTGCCGACCCTCGGGTTGACCCCGAGCGCCGGGCTGAACCTGTCGGTGCTGGGGTTCAGCGCCGCCGTGCTGGGCGGGCTGGGGAGCGTCACGGGCGCCCTGGTGGGTGGGATTGTGATCGGTGTCGTCACCGACATCGTCGCGGTGTACGTCTCCTCCGGCTACTCCACGGGCGTCGCGTTCCTGATCATGGCGGTGATCCTGCTGGTGCGGGTGCGAGGCCTGTTCGGTGACGAGATCGAGGCGGTGCGCGAGGTATGACGACCGCTACCGTGCACCGTCGCAGGACCGTGACGGCGGGGGATCTTCGACTGCCGCTGTTCGTGATCGGCGCCGTCGTCGTCACCGTCCTGGCGCCCGCGGTGCTCTCGGGGCCGAACCTTCTGACCTTCGATCTGGCGGCGGTGTACGCCACGGCCGCCATCGGG
>JBIQML010000041.1:3067-14889 GCA_044463405.1 Nakamurella lactea
GCCGCCGTGATGGCCGTGGGCGCCTACACCCTGGTCGAGGTGCTCAACCGGTTCTCGATCGGCGCACTGGCCGCGCTGGCGCTGGCCGGGCTGGGCGGGGCGATCGTGTCCGGCATCACCGGGCTCATCGCGATCCGGATCCGCTCGCACTACTTCATCCTGGTGAGCATCGCGCTGGCGGAGGGCGTGCTGCTGGTGATCACCAACGAGAACGGGTTCACCGGTGGTAGCAACGGCATCGGTATCGCCTCTCCCGCCTCGGTCTTCGGGGTGCCGATGGGCGATCCGGGAAAGTTCGTGCTGCTGGCCGTGCCGCTGCTGGCGCTGGTGTGGTACCTGGCGGAGTGCCTTCGGGTCTCCCGCCTCGGCGTCGCGCTGCACGCCGCCCGCGGCGACGACTACCTGGCGCTGGCCTCGGGCATCCCGGTGCACCGGTGCCGGCTGTGGGCCACGGTGATCGGCGGTGTGTTCGGCGGCCTGGCCGGCGGCATGCTGGCCCTGCTGAACTCCTACATCGGCCCGCAGGACTTCGCCCTGGACACCGCGGTGCTGCTGCTGCTGATCGTGGTCTTCGGCGGCGCGGCGTCGAACGGCGGAACCGTGCTGGCCGCCGTCGTTCTCACCGCGCTGACGCAGGGCCTGCTGACCGTCACCGCCGTCGGCGACCTCGTCTACGGTCTGGCCATCGTGCTGCTGCTGATCTTCGCCCGACGGGGCCTGGCGGGGCTCGGGAGGGCCCCGCTGCACTGGCTGGCGCGTCGTCGGGCTCGGCAGCGGACCGGTGGTGACCGATGAGCGGCGGGGCGGGGCCCGTGCGCGGGGCGGATGCGGTGCGCGGGGCGGGGCCCGTGCGCGGGGCGGATGCGGTGCGCGGGGCGGGCGCCGTGCGCGCGGAAAGCGCCGGCGGCGGCGGGGGAGTCGACAGCGCCGGCGGGGTCGAGATCGCGCTGTCCGTGAGGGATCTGAGCGTCCGGTTCGGCGGGCTGAAGGCGCTGTCCGACGTGTCGTTGGACGTGCGGGCCGGCGAGGTGCACGGTCTGCTCGGGCCCAACGGTTCCGGCAAGACCACGCTGCTGAACGCGGCATCCGGTTTCGTGCGCTGCACCGGATCGATCGAGATGCACGGGGTGTCGCTGCTGGGCCACCCGGCGCACCGGCGGGCGAGGCTCGGCCTGCTGCGCACCTTCCAGAACCCCAAGCTGGTCCGCGAACTCACGGTCGGCGACCTGCTCCGGATGGGCGAGCACGTGCGCGGCATGCGGCCCTGGTGGCAGGTGGCGCTGTCGCCGGTGGCCGACCGGCGGGCTCGGCTGCAGGGGACCGATCGTGCGCTGGCGGCGCTTGACCTCTTGCAGCTGGACCGGGATCTGTTGTCTGCGCAGGTGTCCGAGCTCTCCCAGGGCGTGCTCAAGATGGTCGACATCGCCAGGGCGCTGATGGCGGAGCCGCGGGTGCTGCTGCTGGACGAGCCGTCGTCGGGCATGAGCGAGGAGGAGATCGTCCAGTTGCGCGGCAGGCTCGCTGCGCTGACCGGCCGGGGAACGACGCTGGTCCTGGTGGAGCACAACCTGAACCTGGTGCGCAGCGTGTGCCACTCCGTCACCGTCCTGAACCTGGGGCACGAGATCTGCTCCGGACCCACCGCCGAGATGCTCGCGCGACAGGACGTCACCGACGCCTTCCTGGGCACGTCGGGCGGGTGACGGGTGCCGAGGGTGGGCACTGTGGCCACGATGGATCCTGTGGCCACGATGGGTCCTGTGGAACCTGTTGCCCTGCAGCCGGATCGATCACGGCTACTTCATCCTCGAGGACGACGCGGCGGTCACGCGCTGCGGGGACGGGGTGGCCGCCGCCTGGCTGGACGAGGGGGAGCGGCGGCGCTTGGCCGCCGAGTTCAGCCGCGAGTCGGATCGCTTGGAGGCCGAGCTGTTCCCGGCGGGATCCGGTCGGTCGGCGCCAGCACCGGGGGATCCGAACGAAGGGTCTGCGGGTACTTGATGCCTGCGCCGGTGTTCAACGCCACCACGGTCTCGCCCTCGTCGATCCAGCCGTCGGATCGCAGCGCGGCGATCCCAGCGA
The DNA here is from genome assembly GCA_044463405.1 of Nakamurella lactea. GTDB lineage: Bacteria > Actinomycetota > Actinomycetes > Mycobacteriales > Nakamurellaceae > Nakamurella > Nakamurella lactea_B. The sequence continues at coordinate 5,150 of JBIQML010000041.1, forward strand.
TGGTGGCCGCTCCCTCGGGGCAGATGATCGCCCCCTCCAGTTCGGCGACCCTCCGCTGGCTCGCCAGGATGTGGTCGTCGTCCACGGCGACGGCGGTGCCGCCGGTGGCGTAGATCGCCTCCAGGATCAGGAAGTCGCCGAGCGCCTTGGGGACATTGATGCCGAACGCGGCCGTGTGCGGGTCGGACCACGGCTCGCTGGTTCGCTCGCCGGCCCGGAAGGCCCGCACGATCGGTGCGCAGCCGGACGCCTGCACGGCCACCAGTCGGGGCAGATCGCCGCTGATCCAGCCCAACTCGCGCAGCTCGAGCAGTGCCTTGTGGATGCCGATGATGCCTACCCCGCCGCCGGTCGGGTAGGCGATCACGTCCGGCAGTTGCCAGTCCAACTGCTCGGCGATCTCCAGGCCCATGGTCTTCTTGCCCTCCAGGCGGTAGGGCTCCTTGAGCGTGGACACCTCCATGGTGCCCGGCCGCTGGGCGATCGCCGCGTTGATCAGCGCGCCGCAGTCGCCGATGTGTCCTTGCACCAGGTAGAGCTCGGCGCCGGTGGCGGCGACCTCGCCGCGGCAGATCTCCGGAGCGGCCTCCGGCATGGCGATCAGGGCGGACAGGCCGGCCCGCGCGGCGTACTGCGCCCAGGCGGCCCCGGCATTGCCGTTGGTGGGCATGGCGATTCCGGTGATGCCGAGTTCGTTGGCGCGGGACACGCCGACGGCGGCGCCACGGGACTTGAAGGACCCGCCCGGGATGGTGCCCTCGTCCTTCATCAGCAGTCCGGGCACACCGAGCTCGTCGCCGAGCCGGGGCAGCGGAAGCAGCGGAGTCATGCCCTCGCTGAGGGTGACGACCCGGCTCGGATCGGTGACGGGGAGCAACTCGTGGTAGCGCCACAGGCTGGGCTGCCTGGTGGCCAGGTCGCGGGGGGACAGCGCACGGCCGGCGGCGGCGAGGTCGTAGCGGGCCAGCAGCGGTGAGCCGCAGCCGCACAGCCCCTGGACGAGGTCGGCGGGGTGGCGGGCGTCGCAGCGCGGGCACTGCAGGTGGGAGAGGTAGGAGTACAACGGCTGTCCCTTCGCTGGACTATCGCGCGCGCGTGTGGCGCGTGTGCTGGTCTTCGTACGTGTTTCGTGGGCCGTCGCCGGTCCTCTGCCGTCTGCTGGGCGGTGCTCCCGGTGGGGTCGCCCTGAAGCATGTCCCGTCGGCGACCGGGTGCGGGCGCCGGGGTTGGTGTGGGGTCACGGAGCGCCGGGGCGTCGCACATGTTGCGCTGTTGTCGGGCGTCGCGTGCCGCGGGTGGGCTTCGCACGTGCGGCGCGGTCAGGCCCCGCACGCGGTCAGGCTTCGCACGTGGTCAGGCTTCCCACGCGGTCAGGCTTCCCACGTGCTGCGGAGGCTGAGCGGGCGTCGCACGTGCTGCGACATTTCGGACATTGCTGGCCGGTCAAATCGGGCAGTAGTTGACCCTATTCACTCACGCCACATATTCCATGAGTTCGAGGGAGCTCTGTCGTACCTTCGTCCTATAGTCACGAACATCAGTTCGGCTACGGAGGGAGGGTGTCATGGACACCTGGGGGCCCGACGAGTGGGCGGTTGCCTGGCAGAGCGCGCCGGCCCATGTCCTGGAGGGTAGAGGCCAGGGCGGACATGCCGTCACCGCGGTGGGCGCCGTTGGCGCGGAGGATGCTGACGGCCGGAAGGCAGGAGCGGCGTCGGGTCGGGGGGTCGGGCAGGTCACGGCACCCGACCAGCCGGCGGGGCGCCGGCCGCACGATAACCGTCCTCCGGTCGGACATCTGCCGACCCGGCGTCGACGTCTCACCAGGAGTGCCGACGGGGCGCAGGGCCCTCCACAGGCAGCCGACAGTGCCGACGGCGGGGATCGTGTCGACCTGCAGCAGTTGGAGACCCGGATCCGCGGGATGGCCGCCGACCTGGCCGCCTCCGTGTGCGAGTGGTTGCACCTGGTGGAGGAGTTCGACCGGAACCGGGGCTGGGCCGAGGCAGGGCTGCAGTCGTGCGCCGCCTGGCTGTCCTGGACGTGCTCGGTGGCCCCCGGGACCGCGCGCGAATACGTCCGGGTGGCGCGGATGCTGCCCCTGCTGCCACTGGTGGACGAGGCGTTCGCCGCCGGGCGCCTGTCGTACTCCAAGGTTCGGATCCTGATCCAGGTCGCGGACGAGGTGGACGAGGCCGTGTTGCTGCAACAGGCGCAGGTACAGACCGTGTCCCAACTCGAGCGGACGGTCCGTGCGCACCGTCGTGGAGATGGCTGGAGTCAGCAGCACAAGCGACGGGCGGTCTGGCGCTGGGACGACGACGGGATGCTCGTGCTGTCGGCCAGGTTGCCCGCGGACGAGGGCGCCCTGCTGGTCGCCGCTCTGGAGCGCGCCAGGGACGATGTCGCGCCCATGTCCGACGAGGACAGTGACGACACGGGCAGGAATGCGCCGGTCGGGGAGGGACGGCCTACCGGTGACGGGACGTCCGGCGGTGACGGGATATCTGGTACTCACGCGATGTCCAGCGGTGGCGGGACGTCCGGCGGTGACGTGGTCGCCGTTGACGGTGCTCCGGATAGCGGCGAGCGCCATCCGATGCCGCGGCCGACCGACGCCGACCGGCAGCGCGCCGCGCTGACCGGCGCCGACCCGCTCGGGACGGTCGGTGCCGACCTGCTCGCGGCGCTGGTGGAGCGGGCACTGGCCGCGGGAGCTGTGGATAGCTCCGGAGACGACCGTCACCTCCTGGTGCTGCATGCCGACCTCGACCAACTGGTCGGTGACGGGGGATCGGCAGGACCCGATGTCGAAGGTGACTCTGGGTCCGATGAGAGCGCCGTGCCGTCGCCGGCCACGGCCGCTGCCGATAACACGGCCACTGCCGATACCACGGCCGGACGGCACTCCTGGCGACGCACCGCGGCCAGGACCACTCTCGCCGGGTCACGCTGCCATGTGGAGAACGGTCCGGGCCTCGACCGACGCATGGCACAGCGGATCGCCTGCGACGCGGCGATTGTCGCCGTCCTGCATCACGTGGGGGAGGGGGAGCCGCTGCGGCTTGGCCGCAAGACAAGGGCCATCTCCCCGGCCCTGCGTCGCGCGCTGCGCATCCGCGACGGCGGGTGCCGCTTCCCGGGCTGCCACCGCCGCGGTCACCTGGAGGCGCACCACGTCCGGCCCTGGTCCCTGCTGGGACCCACCGACCTGGACAATCTGGTGCTGCTATGCAGGTTTCATCACATGCTCCTCCATGAGGGCGGGTTCCGGGTGTCGCCGGCGGCCGACGGGGGCTGGGAGTTCCACGACCCGCACGGCGTACCCGTGTCGCCGGCTCCGCCGCTGCCCGGCAGTGCAGGAGGTGGTGCGCCACCGATCGGGGCGGTCGATCCGCTGGGCCTGTTCCCCGGCTGGGCAGGGGAGCCGTTCCACCTGGCCGAAACCGTCGCGGTGCTGGTCCGGAACCCCAGGCCGGTTGACGAGTCGTCGTCATCGGTGCGGGAAGGCGCCCCCCGATGACGGCCGCGGCTGCGCTGGCACCGGTGTTGCCGGGCTTCGACGACCCGCCCGACGCGGTACCGGGTGCCTCTCCCGGACCGGTTGCCGCACCCGGCGCGACCCGCGCCGCACCAGGCGTCTCGCCCGGATCGGGCGCCGCATCCGGGCCGGTTGCCCCACTTGGATCGGCTGCTGCACCCGGGCCGGGTCCGGCGAGACCCGGTGGGGCGGAGGTCTTTCCCGATGTCCGGAGCTCCCGCGCCCTGGTCGTCTGGTGTCCGGACTGGCCGGCGGTGGCGGCCGCACGCCAGGCCGGGCTGTCGGCATCGGGACCGGCGGCGGTGTTCCATGCCAATCGGGTGCAGGCCTGCACCGCAGCGGCCAGGGCCGAGGGCATCCGGGTACGCATGCGCCGCCGTGATGCCCAGTCCCGGTGCCCGGAACTGGCGGTGCTGCCGGTGGACCCGGACCGCGATGCCCGGCTGTTCGAGCCGGTCGCCGCCGCGGTGGAGGCGGTCGCCCCTGGGGTCGAGGTGCTCCGGCCCGGCATGGTGGCCTGCCAGATCCGCGGGCCTGCCCGGTATTTCGGCTCTGAGGCGGCAGCGACCGAGCGCATCGTCGACGTCGTGGAGTCGCTGGATGTGGAGTGCCGGGTCGGGATCGCCGGCGTCCTGCCGGTCGCCGTGCTGGCGGCACGGCAGTCCACGATCGTCCCGCCGGGCGGTGACGGGCAGTTCTGCGCCGGGCTGCCGATCGCGGAACTGGCGCGCGATCCGGCGATCGCTCCCCCAGAGCGGGCGCAGTTGGTCGATCTGCTGCTGCGGCTGGGCATCACCACCGCCGGCGCCTTCGCGTCCCTACCGGCGGACAAGGTGGCAACGAGGTTCGGGCCGGACGGCGTGGTGATGCACCGGCTGGCCGCCGGCCGGGCGGAGCGCGGGCTCTCCCGCCGCAGCATCGACGCCGACCTGTCGGTGGAGCAGCCCTGCGATCCGCCGCTGGACCGGGTCGACACCGCGGCGTTCGCCGCCAGGGCGCTGGCCGAACGCTTCCACGCCCGATTGGCCGGTGCCGGCCTGGCCTGCACCCGGCTGTCCATCACCGCCACCACCGAGCACGGGGCATCGCTGACCCGGATCTGGCGGTGCGCCCGCCCGCTCACGGCGTCCGCCACCACCGACCGGTTGCGCTGGCAGCTGGACGGCTGGCTCACCGGACGCGCCCGGATGCCCGGCGGGGCACCGCGCCCCGGAGCCATCACCCGGCTGCGCCTGGAGCCCGTCGAGGCGGTCGGCGCCGGGCTGATCCAGTACGGGCTGTGGGGATCGGACGGCCAGGACGATCACCGGGCCGGATGGGCATTCGCCCGGGTGCAGGGCCTGCTCGGGCCGGAGGCCGTGCTGTCGCCGATCCTCTCCGGTGGCCGCGGTCCCGCCGATCGCATCACCCTGGTCGCCTGGGGCGAGGAGAAGGCGCCCGACCGAGACCCGTCGGCGCCCTGGCCAGGCGCCCTGCCGTCACCCGCGCCGGAGCGGTTGGCGCCGGCGCCGCGTTCCCCGGTGCCATCCGCCGCGGCGGTCTCGGTGACCGACCCGGCAGGTCGACCGGTCACCGTCACCGGCAGGGGCCTTTTGAGCGCCGCCCCGGCCGCCGTGGACGGAAAACCGGTGCTGTCCTGGACCGGCCCGTGGCTGCTGGACGAGCGCTGGTGGACCGGCCCCGGTTCCGGCTCCGTCACCGCGCCCGCGGAGCGGCAGGCACGCATGCAGGTGGTCACCGACCCGGGGCCTCCGCTGCTGCTGGGCTTCGGCGTCCGCGGATGGAGCATCGAGGCGGTGTACGGCTGATGGGCTGGTCCAACCCCCCGGTGCCATGGCGGGAGCTGTCCCGGGTCATGGCCGGCCGCCCGCCCCCGGACGACGGGCCACGCCGGATGCTGCGCTCGGTGCCCACCGAGGACCTGGCCGCCGCACGCCCCGCCGATCCGCCGGCGGCCGACCCGGCCGACCCGTCACCGGCAGTGCCCTACGCCGAACTGCACTGCCATTCGGCGTTCAGCTTCCTGGACGGCGCCTCCACCCCGGAGCAACTGGTCGCCGAGGCGCTTCGGCTGCGCCTGGACGCGCTGGCGATCACCGACCACGACGGGTTCTACGGGGTGGTGCGGTTCTGTGAGGCCGCCCGCGGCACCGCCCTGAAAACCCTCTACGGGGCGGAGCTCTCGCTCGGTCTGCCGCAGCCCCAGCTCGGCGAGCCCGATCCGGTGGGGGAGCACCTGCTGGTGCTGGCGCGCGGCCAGGAGGGCTACCGGCGGCTGTCCCGGCAGATCACCGCCGCGCAGCTGGCCGGTGGCGAGAAGGGCCGCCCGGTCTACGACCTGGACACGCTGGCCGACGCCGCCGGAGATCACTGGCTGATCCTCACCGGCTGCCGCAAGGGTGCCGTGCGCCGGGCGCTCGCCGCCGACGGCCCGGACGCCGCCGCGCGGGAGATCGCCGCGCTGGTCGAGCGATTCGGCGCCGGCAACGTCGTCGTGGAGCTCACCAGGCAGCTGGTGCCCACCGACGACGAGGACAACGACGCGCTGGCCGGCGTCGCCGCCGACCTTCGCCTGCCGATGGTGGCGACCGCCGCCGCGCACTACGCCGACCCGGCGGCCGCCCGCCTGGGCGCCGCCATGGCAGCGGTCCGCGCCCGGCGCAGCCTCGCCGAGGCGGACCCCTACCTGCCGGCCGGGCCCGGCGCCCACCTGCGCTCCGGCGCCGAGATGGCCCACCTCTTCGCCCGCTATCCGCAGGCCGTGCCGACCGCCGCAGCGCTCGGCGCCGAGTGCGCGTTCGACCTGCACCTGGTCGCACCGCAACTGCCTCCGTTCGAGGTCCCGCCCGGCCACGACGAGAACAGCCACCTGCGGGCGCTGACCATGGCCGGGGCGCTGCACCGCTACGGACCACCGGAACAAAACCCGAAGGCGTACGCCCAGATCGAGAAGGAACTGGCGATCATCGCCGAGCTGAACTTCCCCGGCTACTTCCTGGTGGTGCACGACATCACCGCCTTCTGCCGGGACCACCGGATCATGTGCCAGGGCAGGGGATCGGCCGCCAACTCGGCGGTGTGCTACGCGCTGGGCATCACCGCGGTGGACGCAGTGAGGTACGAGCTGCTGTTCGAGCGGTTCCTCGCCCCGGAGCGGGACGGGCCCCCGGACATCGACGTGGACATCGAGTCCGACCGGCGGGAGGAGGTGATTCAGTACGTGTTCGACAAGTACGGCCGGGACCGCGCCGCGCAGGTCGCCAACGTCAACACCTTCCGGCCCCGGATGGCGGTGCGGGACATGGCCAAGGCGCTGGGCCACTCCCCGGGCCAGCAGGACGCCTATTCCAAGCAACTGGACGGCTGGACCCCGTTGACCGCGCAGGTGACGGGTGACCATGGTGCCGGCGCGGACGGGTCGCCCCCGGACGGGTCACCAGCGGATGGGCCACCAGCGGATGGGCCACCGGACGGGTCGCCCACCGGTCAAGGCGCCGACCGCGGCGCCGACATCCCGCGCGACGTGGTGGATCTCGCCGTGCAGATCCAGGACTTCCCCCGTCACCTCGGCATCCACTCCGGCGGCATGGTGATCTGCGACCGGCCGGTGGCCGAGGTGTGCCCGGTGGAGTGGGCCCGCATGGAGAACCGCAGCGTGCTGCAGTGGGACAAGGACGACTGCGCCGCCATCGGCCTGGTCAAGTTCGACCTGCTCGGGCTGGGCATGCTGTCCGCGCTGCACTATGCCGTCGACCTGGTCCGCGAGCACGAGAACATCGAGATCGACTTCGCCGCACTGGATCTGACCGAGGAGGCGGTGTACGAGATGCTGTGCCGGGCCGACTCGGTCGGGGTGTTCCAGGTCGAGTCCCGGGCCCAGATGGCCACGTTGCCCCGGCTCAAGCCGCGCGAGTTCTACGACCTGGTGGTCGAGGTCGCGCTGATCCGCCCCGGCCCCATCCAGGGCGGCTCCGTGCACCCGTACATCGACCGGCGGGAGGCGCTCCGGCAGGGCACCTGGGGGGACAGGCCCTTCGTCGAGCACCCGGCCATGCAGCGCGCGCTGGGCAAGACGCTGGGCATCCCGCTGTTCCAGGAGCAGCTGATGGAGCTCGCCGTGGACGTGGCGGGGTTCAACGCCGGCGAGGCCGACCAGCTGCGCCGGGCCATGGGGTCCAAGCGGTCCACGGCGAAGATGCGTGAGCTCCGTGACCGGCTGTACACGGGGATGCGCGAGAAGAACGGCATCACCGGCGAGCTGGCCGATTCCATCTACGAGCGGCTGCAGGCATTCGCCAACTTCGGCTTCGCCGAGTCGCACGCGCTGAGCTTCGCCTCGCTGGTGTTCTACTCGGCCTACCTCAAGCTGCACCACCCGGCCGCGTTCTGCGCCGCGCTGCTGCGGGCCCAGCCGATGGGCTTCTACTCCCCGCAGTCGCTGGTGGCCGACGCCCGACGGCACGGCGTCACGGTTCGCCGCCCGGACATCAACCTCTCCGGCGCGCAGGCCGACCTGGAACCGGGGCCACCCGGGTCCGACGGGAAACCGGCGGTGCGGCTGGGGCTATCGGGGATCCGAACGATCGGTGACGAGCTGGCCGAGAAGATCGTCGCGGCCCGGCCCGACGGCGGCTACCCGGATCTGGAGTCGGTGATGGCGGCGGTGACGATGTCGGCGGCCCAGGCCGAGGCGTTGGCGACCTCCGGGGCTCTGGACGGGCTGGGGCACGCCCGCCACACCCGCCCCGACCGCCGACACGCCCTGTGGTCCGCGGGCGCGTCGGCCGCGATCCGGCCCGGCATGCTGCCCGGCAGCCTGGTCGGCCTGGACGCCCCGACGCTGCCCGGCATGAGTGACATCGAACTCACGGTGGCCGACATCTGGGCCACCGGCATCTCCCCGGAGCGCTACCCGACCGAGTTCTCCCGGGACCGGCTGGACGCGTTGGGCGTCGTCACCGCTGCCGGTCTGCACGGCGTCCAACACGGCACCAGGGTGCTGGTCGCGGGCATGGTCACCCACCGGCAGCGCCCGGCCACCGCCTCCGGCGTGATCTTCATCAACCTGGAGGACGAGACCGGCATGGTCAACGTGATCTGCTCGACGGGGCTGTGGCAGCGCTACCGGCGGACGGCCCGATCGTCGCCGTCGCTGCTGATCCGCGGGGTGGTGGAGCGGGACGGCGGGGCGATCTCCCTCGTCGCCGACCGCATCGCCGCGATCGACATGATCGTCGCCCTGCCCTCGAGGGACTTCCGGTGAGCCCGCAGCGAGGTCCGCGCGCGCGGGCCGGTCCTCCGACGGCGCAAGCCGGGTCAGGGCCGCGCTGGGGCACGTTCGATGAGCCGGAACGACCACACGAACCCCAGCATGGCCGCGCCCAGCGGCACCGCCAGGACCGCGACGAACGCCACCTGGGGCACCGCCGCGTGCAGCGCGCTGTACACCGCGGCGGTGATGGCGAGGACCACTGCGGTGCTCAACGTCTCGTTAGCCTGCAGTGCGGAGGAGTTCCGGCCCTGCTCGGCGGTCGGCGACATCGCGAGCAGCAGGACCGACAGCGGCGAATAGCCGAACCCGATGCCCGCCCCGCCGACGGCCCACCCCAGATACATCAGGAACACCGGGGCGCCGGGTGCCGCCGCCACCAGGCAGAGCGCGATGCCGGCCGCGAGGCCGACCAAACCGATACGTGCCGCGCGGCGCCTGGCGTGATCGGTATTGATGCGCCCAGAGAACCAGGCCGCCGCGGTCCACGACACCGCCCCCGCGGTGAGGGTCCACCCGGCCTCGCCCGGGGTCAACCCATGGACGGTGATCAGCGCGAGCGGGAGGTAGACGTCGGTACCGCTGAAGGCGGCCCCGAGCATCCCGCGGGTGACGATGACGGCGGGAAGACCCCGCCGCCCAGCGTAGGTGCCGGCCGGCATCAGCCTCGGCGCAGAAACGATCAGGAGCAACGCGCCGACCACGATCATCCCCGCCGTCACCGGGGCCGGCCGGTCGGCCGACAGCGACATCAGGCATGCCCCGGCGGCGGCGCCGACGGCGGGCAGCAGGCGCACCCGGGTCGGCGCCCCGGACGCCCGGCGCCGTGGCAGCCCACGCAGCACCGGGACGAGCATGATCAGCGCCGGCACGGCGACCAGCGCGGCACCGAAGAACACCCACCGCCACAGGCCGTGCGTCACCAGGAAC
>JBIQML010000042.1:0-14802 GCA_044463405.1 Nakamurella lactea
ACGGCTGACCCTCGAACAGGAGCGGTTCGCCATCTACCGGGAGGAGTTGCTGCCGACCGGCCTGTTGCTGGTGGGATTGCTCGCGCTGGTCCCGCTGGGCCGCTGGCCGCGCTGGCAAGCGGGGGGCCTCATCGCGCTGACAGCCATCGACCTGGTTCCCCAGCACGGCGGAGACGCCATCGACCGGGCCCTGCGCAGCAGGATGGCGACGCTGGCAGGCATGCACCGGGCACTGGAACTCACCCCGAGCCGGCACGCGAACGCCGATCGCCGGTTGATGCTCCTCGACTCCCGGGACGAGCCTTGGTCGGGCGCCGAGCGGGTGACTCACCGGCTGTTTCGGAATGCTGGAATCACCGGCTGGCGCACGAACGTGCCGATCCTGTGCGATGGGTTCAAGTTCTTCCAGGACGTGGCGTTCGACCACAACCCCGTGGTGGTCGAGATCGACGGTCGGATCCATCTGCGGCCGGACATCTTCGAGACGGATCGACGCCGCGGCAATTACCTGCTGCTGGCCGGAAAACGGGTGCTGCATTTCACCTGGCTCATGGTGGACAACGAGCCGGACTGGGTCGTCTCGACCACGGAACGGGCAGTCGCCACGTTCCGACCCTGAAAATTTGCCTTCAGTTCCCCCGCCCCGGCACGCCGACCCGGCCTGACCTGGCTCGATGCTCGGTGCCAGGCCCCCGGGGAGCTTCTCGGGGCAGGTTTTCAGGATTCGTCGCCGGCCACCGGTGAGATGCCAGCCCAGCGGGTTCGCCACCACCATCGGAGGGTTCCCTCCCCGCCATCCGAGGATTCCCGCCACCACCGATCGGATCACCGCCGGCCGAGCGGGGCGCTACCGCCGGCCGAGCAGACCCGTCAGCTGCCTCCACCGCCGTTGCGCCCCCCACTCGGCGATCTTGACGAACGCCTCCCGCATGATCGATCCGCTCATCTTGGAGGAGCCGATGGCCCGCTCGGTGAACGTGATCGGCACCTCCGCGACCCGGAACCCGGCAGCCAGCGTCCGCAGCGTCAGGTCCACCTGGAAGCAGTAGCCCTGGGAGGCGACGTCCTCCAGGTGCAGCGCGCGCAGCACCGCGGACCGGTAGGCCCGATATCCGGCGGTCATGTCGTGCACCCCCGCGCCCAGTGCCACCCTCGCGTACAGGTTCGCGCCCCGGGAGAGCACCTCCCGGCTGCGGGGCCAGTTGACCACCGAGCCGCCCGCCACGTACCGGGACCCGATCACCAGGTCGGAATGCGCCAGCGCTCGCAGCAGCCGGGGTAGCTGCTCGGGGGCATGCGATCCGTCCGCGTCCATCTCGACCAGCACGTCGTGACCGCGCTGCAGCCCCCAGTCGAAGCCGGCCCGGTAGGCGGCGCCGAGGCCCTGCTTGGACGGCCGGTGCAGCACGTGCACCCGCTCGTCGGCGGCGGCCCGGGCGCCCGCGACGTCACCGGTGCCGTCCGGCGACCCGTCGTCCACCACCAGCACGTCGACGGTCGGCACGGCCGCCAGCAGCCGGTCCAGGATCAGCGGCAGGTTCTCCCGCTCGTTGTAGGTGGGGATGATCACCAGCACCCGGCCGCTGTCCGGCAGGTCCGCGTAGGGATCGTCGGTCGCGGGTGCCTCATCCATCGGCGGCGTCCTCCCCGTGCGTGTGTGTCCCCGGCCCGCTCGCGGCCGCGTCGGCGGGCTCACCCGCCGGAACCACCGGGGTCCGGCGCCGCCACGCCAGCAGCATCGCCCCGATCAGCGCGAGCGGGCAGGCGGCCGTCAGAACCCACAGCACCGGCGCTCCCAGCACGGTACCGGGTGTGGTCGCCGAGATCAGCGGAACCTGCGGCACCATGAACCCGGCCGTGTACAGCGGCACGGAGGACGCCACCGATCCGTCCGGACGGATCACCGCAGAGACCCCGCTGGTCGCGGCGATCAGCACCTCGCGGCCGTACTCGACCGCGCGGACCCTGCTCATCGCCTGCTGCTGGTAGGTCTCGTCGGTGTAGCCGAAGGTGGCGTTGTTGGTCTGCACCACCAGCACCTGGGCACCGCCGTTCACCACGTCGCGCACCAGGTCGTCCTCGACGATCTCGAAGCAGATGACGTCGCCCACCGGCACCCCGGCGATGGTCAGGTTCCCCGGCCGATGCCCGGGCAGGAACTCGGCCCGCACCAGGTCGACCTGCTTGGAGAAGATCCGGAAGAAGCTGCGCCACGGGATGTACTCGGCGAACGGCACCGGGTGCCGCTTGGTGTAGGTGGCGCCGGGGCCGGTGACGGGGTCCCACACGATGCCCATGTTGTAGACCCGGTCCGGCTGGTTGCTGCCGACGACGGCGCCGACCAGGATCGGCACCCCGACCTCCTTGGCGGCGTTGTCGATCACCTGGGCGGCGTCCGGGTTCCGGTACGGGTCGATGTCGGAGGAGTTCTCCGGCCACAGCACCAGCCGGGGGTGCGGCACCGTGCCGGCATCGACGGCGGCGGCGAGCTTGCCGGTCTCGGTGGCATGCATGTCCAGCACGGCGCGACGCCGTGCGTTGAACTCCAGCCCCGGCTCGGGCACGTTTCCCTGCACCATGCCGATCGGCGTGGTGGGAGCGCCGGCACCGGTCTGCACAGCGGGCAGCGAGGCCAGGCCGGCCAGGAAGGGCAGCGCGATCAGCACGACCGGCATCGCGAGGGCGGGCAGCAGTGGGACCGGTCGAGCGGCGGTGACGGGGTCCCGGGAGATGGCCGACTTCTCTGCGGCGGCGGGGCCCGCGGAGGCGACGGACTCCCGGGAGGCAATGGACTCCCCATCGATGACGGCGCCCTCGACGGAGACGGACTTCCGGCCCCCGCGTCGCCACTCCCACCCACGCCGCAGTGCCTCGGCCAGGCCGAGCCCGACCAGCGGGACCGCCAGCGTCAGGCCCGCCTCGCCGACCACCGCCGCGATCGGCAGCAGCGGCCCGTCCGGCTGGGTGAACGCGACGCCACCCCACGGAAAGCCACCGAACGGGAACACCGCTCGGAGCGTCTCGCCGGCGACCCAGGCGGCGGCGGCCCAAACCGGCCAGGCCGGAAGCCGCCGGGACGCCGGGCCCATCAGCGCCACGGCGGGCATGGTCAGCACGGATTCGGCACCGGCTAGCCCGATCCAGGGCACGTTGCCGACGTAGACGTTCGTCCAACTCAGCAGCGGGAAGAACAGCAGCGCGCCGAACACCAGGCCGAGGCCGGCCGATGATCTCCAGCCTCGCCCGTGCACGGCGAGGCCGAGCAGGGCGAACCCGAGCATCGGCGCCCACCACCAGGTGGACGGCGCGTACCCGGACCAGGTCAGCAGGCCGCCTCCGGCCGCCGCCAGGATTCGCAGACCGCCGGTGCCGCGCAGGGCGAGCCACCGCCCCCGCCACCGTGCAGGGACACGGCGCCGGCTCACCCGGTCAGCCTAGGGGAACGACCTGAGTCCCTCCCGGGTCATCGCTTTCCCGGCCGCAGCCCTCCGGCCATCCACGGGCTGGCCAGCACAGCGGAAGAACCCATCTGACCCGCGGTGGACTCAGCCGACGCTGCCGTCGACCGTCCCGGCGCCCGCCTGGGGGGCGACCGCGAACTGCAGGCGACCGCCGTCGTCCACGGCGGCGTCCAGCGCCTTGTCGTCGAGCAACTGGGCGGCCTGCTCCTCCACGAAGACCCGGACGCCGGACTCGTCGATCACCTGGTCGCCGTCCTGCGGAGCCTGCGTCACCGCCAGGGTGAGCCCGCCGGCGCCGGGGTCGTTGGCGATGCGCAGCCCGGCCCCTTCCGGTGCTTCGGGCTGGGCGACCAGGGTGCGGATCGCGCTGGTGGCGTTGTCGGTCAGGGTGAGCACAGTCGGACTCCTTCGTCTCGTCGGTTTCGTATCGGGCACCCGGGAAACGAGACCGCGAATCCGGCCCGGCCCTGCGGCACCCCGGTGCTCTCACACCGGCTGTGTCCACTCCACGGTTGCGGGGAGCCCGCGGTCCGTCAACCGACCGCCTCCCGGGCGAGCACCGAGACCGGGCCGCGCCACCGCCCTCACCTGCGGCGATGCCGCCGGGTCACCCGGCGCGAAAAACTCCCCGCCGAGCGTGAGGCCCGGGCGTGTCGCGGGCGTTCAGCCCCCGAGCGCGCCCACGTATAACCCGCCCAGCCATCCGCCCAGCGCGATGCCGAACGCCGCGCCGACGATCATGAACGGCCCGAACGGCAGCGCGGTCTTGCGCCCGGCGCGCCCCAGGGCCATGGCGACCACGGCGACCACCGCGCCGAAGAAGAATCCGGCGAACGCGCCCACCAGCAGCGCCGACCATCCGACATAGCCCAGCACCGCGCCGAGCAGGCCGGAGAGCTTGACGTCTCCCCACCCCATGCCGGCCGGATAGATCAGCACCAGGAGCAGGTAGAACGCGAACAGCGCCACCGCGCCGATGCCGGCCCGGGCCAGCGCGCCCCAGTCCCCCGTCCAGGCCGACGCGCCGGTCAGCAGGACGGCCAGCACCGGGTACGACGGCAACACGATGACGTTGGGCAACCGGTGCACGTCGATGTCGATGAGCGCCAAGGCGAGACCGACGGCCGCCAGGTACAGCAGGGCGGGCAGCAGCGGCAGCAGCGACCGGTGCCAGCACAGCAACGTTGCCAGCACGAACAGCACAGCGGTGGCCGCCTCGACCACCGGGTAGCGGACGCTGATGGACGAGCCGCAGTCCGCGCACCGGCCGCGAAGCAACAGCCAGCCGAACACCGGAACGTTGTGCCTGGCGCCAATCGGTGCATCGCAGTTCGGGCAGTGCGAGGCCGGGCGAACCACCGAGAGTCCCGCGGGCACGCGGTAGATCACCACGTTGAGGAATGAGCCGATGGCCAGCCCCAGCAGGGCGACGATCACGAGCAGCGCGGCAAGCACCGGCGGGACCTTTCATGGCGGTGACGGGAAATCGCGGGACGCTGACGATCAGCATGGCAGAACGCGCGCCCAGGATGCTCTCTGCGCGAGCACCGAACCGGAGCGTCCTCGATCCAGCCCGCGTGTGGTGTGGCGGCGCCGCGGCGTCCTAACCGAGCGTGATCACGGGTCGGCACATCAGTGACGACTCTCCGGCGTTCGATCTGGGCCGGAAGGGTGAGCCCGATCCCTGCACCATGACCGACAGTGCGCCGCCTCGAAGATCAGCTTGAGGACGAAGCGTCGAGCGGCCCACAGGGGCGCCTGGGGGCTGTGTGGACGCCGCCTACGCTTCGTCGTCAGCCCGAGACTCGTTGCAACATGGCGAGGCTGGCGCCGGTCAGGCATCTTTGATGCCCCGATCTGGACGAAGATGGCGCCGGGCTGGCGATGGCATCCCCGGCGTCGGGCTGACGGTCAGCTGCGCAAACGGATGGCCTGCGTAGACCTAACGGGTGAACAGCCGGGGCGTTGGGGGCGGGTTTTTCAGCGCTCAATTACTCTAACGGATGATTTACTCCATACGAGTGGGCATGGACGTAGCTCGTGCTTGACTTTCAATACGCAGAGTTACATGCTTCTCTCCAGTTCGACCGAAGGTGTGGCGGGGACCACCTGGGCCGAATTGACCCTTTCCCCATATCCCACACTCGGGAGGAACTGAACCATGCTCCAAAACATCCGTCAGGCGCAGACCGGCATCGCCGAGCGCCGCGAAGAGGCGCACCAGAACAACCGGAAGGCGGCCGAGGCCGGCTTCACCCTGATCGAGCTCCTGATCGTGATCGTCATCCTCGGCATCCTCGCCGCGGTGGTCGTGTTCTCGGTCCGGGGCATCACCGACAAGGGCCAGGACGCTGCGTGCCAGGCGGACTTCACAACGGTCCAGAACGCGGAGGAAGCTGCCTACGCGCAGGACGGCGCATACTTGCCGCTGACTGCCGCCGCATCCGCTGACTCCCTGGTTAGCAAAGGCTACCTGTCTCAGGCTTCGAAGTACTTCAATGCGACCACGAGCGATGGCACCGGATACAAGATCGCTGGTGTCCTGTACAACGGTCAGACCTGCAGCCAGACGGTGACTGTAAACGGCGGTTGAGCAACAACCGCTTAGTCACAAGGTAGCCCAAACACAGCCGGAGACCGCCATGGAATCAAGCACCACCCCCGCCACGGCGGCTCCGGCTGTCGGTGCCAAGGGCACGGTCGACGGTAGCGGCACGGACGGGGGTCCGGAATCAACCCGGACCCCCGTCCCGGCCACTGCCACACCGACAGACACCGAAACCCCCCACGCCGACGGGCTTCTCCCGGAGTCCGACTCCGCCGCCCAGCCCGGCATCCACGTCACCGACCGGCCCCGCTCGACGATCGACAGGATGCTCGAGTTGCTGTGGAACGCCGGCGGCACCGACCTGCAGCTCACCGTCGGGGCGCGCCCGACCATCCGGGTGCACGGGGAACTGTTTCCCATCGTCGACGACCCGATCCTCACGCCGGCCGACACCGAGCACCTGCTGGCCGAGCTGCTGGACGACGACCGGCTGGCGAGCTTCGCCGACGGTCACGAGCACGACTTCTCCTTCTCCTGGCAAGATCTCGGCCGGGTCCGCGGCAACGCGTTCCGGCAGCAGGGCGCCGTCGCCATCGCCCTCCGACTGATCCCCCGCGAGGTCCCCACCATGTCCGGCCTGGGCCTGCCGCCCGTGCTGTTCGACCTGATCAAGCAGCACCAGGGCCTGATCCTGTTCACCGGGCCGACCGGATCCGGCAAGTCCACCAGCCTCGCCGCCATGATCAACCAGCTCAACCACGACCGGGCCTGCCACATCATCACGATCGAGGACCCGATCGAGTACGTGCACGTGCACCAGCGCTCGCTGGTCAACCAGCGCGAGGTCGGCACGGACACACCCAGTTTCGCCCAGGCATTGCGCGCCGTCCTCCGCGAGGACCCCGACGTCCTGCTGGTCGGCGAGATGCGCGACCTGGAGTCCATCCGGTTCGCGCTGACCATCGCCGAGACCGGCCATCTGGTGCTCGCGACGCTGCACACCAACGACACCGCGCAGTCCCTGGCCCGCATCGTGGACGTGTTCCCCGGCGACCAGCAGGCGCAGATCCGCACCCAACTCGCCGCGGCGCTGTCCGGCATCGTCTACCAGCGCCTGATCCCCCGGACCGGGGGCGGCATGGTCGCCGCCTACGAGGTGCTGCTGGCCAACACGGCGGCGCGCAACCTCATCAAGGAGGGCAAGACCCACCAGCTGCGCAACATCCTGGTCACCGGGCAGCGCGAGGGAATGGTCACCCTGGAGCAGTCGCTGAACGCGCTGCTGGCCGGCGGTTTCATCTCTTACGAGGCGGCGATGTCCCGCAGCCTGTACCCGAACGAGATCGACAAGCCCCGCGTCGGAATGGTCCTGACGAACGGCAGCGGCGCCCCGACGGGCACCGCGTCACCATCAGGCACTGTGCCGCCGGCCGGCTACGGCGCTCCCGGCGGCCCCGGCTCGCTGCCCGCCAGGCCCCGGATCCCCGAGCCGGCGCTGGTCGGCGCCGGCGTCGGGGCATCCGCCGGTGACGCCGGTCACCCGTCGGCCGCGCCCGCCCCGGTGGGCTCCGTCACCGCCACTCCCGGCGCCCCGGCCGGTGCGTCGTATCCCGGCTTCGGCTCCGCGTGGTCCGGAGGCCGTACATGAGGCTCGGTCGGCACCGGGTGGCCGATGAGGCCCCGGAACCGGTTGCCAGCACGCCGAAACACGATCCCGCCGACGAGTCGGTCCGCGCCGGAGGGCTGCGGCTGGGCGAGTTGCTGGTCGACGCCGGCCGGCTGCACGCGCCGCAGGTCGTGGCGGCCCTGCGCGCCCAGGCCGAGCAGCCGGGGCGGCGGCTGGGCGAGATCCTGCTGGCGCAGGGGCTACTCAGCGAGCAGGCGCTCACGGTGACCCTCGCGGCGCAGCAGCACGTTCCGATGGTCGACCTGCGCCTGGAGGCTCCCGAGCAGGGCGCCACCGCGCTGCTCACCGAACCCCGCGCCCGGGCGTTCACGGCGCTGCCGCTGTCCCTGGACGAGGACGGCACCGTGCGCGTCGTGGTGGCCGACCCGACGCCGGACCACATCGCCGAGATCCGCGCGGCGATCGGCAAGCCCGTCACCGTCTGCGTCGCCCCCGCCTCGGACATCGAGCTGGCGATCGGCAACAGCTACCGGGCGCTGGCCGGGATCGAGTCCCAGGTCAAGGAGTTCCAGATCCAGGACGAGGTCCGCCGGGAAGCCGCCCGGATGGAGACCGCCGTCGCCAGCGACACCGCACCGGTGGTACAGGTGGTCCAGCGGGTCATCACCCAGGGCCTGCGAGACCGCGCCTCGGACATCCACATCGAGCCGCAGGAGGACAAGATCCGGGTCCGGTTCCGGGTGGACGGCGCCCTGCATGACGCGCTGAGTCTTCCGGTGTCCATCGGGCCGGCCGTGGTGAGCCGCATCAAGATCATGGGTGGCATGAACATCGTCGAGCGGCGCCGCCCGCAGGACGGCCAGATCGCGATGTCCGTGGAGGGCCGCGAGGTCGACATCCGGGTCGCCACCACCGCCACCATCTGGGGCGAGAAGGTGGTGATGCGGCTGCTGGACAAGTCGCGGCCGCTGTACAAGCTGCACGACCTGGGCATGCCCACCGAGGTGGCCACCCGGTACTCGGCGTTGCTGCACTCCCCCTACGGGATGGTGATCTGCGCCGGGCCCACCGGTGCCGGGAAGACCACCACGCTGTACGGGTCGCTGGGTGAGATCAACTCCCCGGACCGCAACGTGATGACCATCGAGGATCCGGTCGAGTACACCTTCGAGTCGATCAACCAGATCCAGATCAACGAGGCCGCCGGGGTGACGTTCGCCGGTGGGCTGCGGTCCATCCTGCGGCAGGACCCGGACGTGATCCTGGTCGGCGAGATCCGCGACGTGGAGACCGCCCGGATCGCGGTGCAGTCCGCGCTGACCGGGCACTTCGTGCTGTCCTCGGTGCACGCCACGGATGCGGTGTCGGCGCTGCACCGGTTGCTGGACATGGGCATCGAGACGTTCCTGATCGCCTCGTCGGTGACGGCGGTGGTGGCACAGCGGCTGGTCCGGCGGATCTGCCCGCACTGCAAGGAGTCCTTCACGCCGCCCCCCGAACAGCTCGAGTTCCTGCGGCAGTTCGGCGACTCGGCCACCCACGGCGACTTCGCGCACGGCACCGGCTGCAACTTCTGCTCGCAGACTGGCTACCTGGACCGGATCGGGGTGTACGAGCTGATGCCGATCTCCGAGCCGATCCGGGAGATGGTGCTGGAGCGCGCATCGCACGAGGACCTGCGCAAGCTGGCCCGCTCCGAGGGCATGCACACCCTGCAGGAAGAGGCGGCAACCCTGGTGCAGACCGGGATCACCACGGTGCCCGAGGTGCTCCGTTCGATCTACGTGGTAGGTGGATGACGATGTCACGGTGGACCTATGTCGCGGTGGATCCGCAGGGCGACACGGTCGCCGGCACCTGGCGGGCGAACAGCCGGGAGGCCGCCGAGATCGCGCTGTACGAGAAGGAACTGCGCGAGATCCGGGTCACGGAGAAGCCGAACCTGCTGCAGCGTGAGATCACCGCGCCGAAGATCAAGCGCGTCGAGGTCATGCACATGTCCCGGCAACTGGCCGCGTTCATCCGGGCCGGGCTGCCGATCCTGACGGCGATCCACACCCTGGGCGAGGACGCCAAGAAGTCGAGCATGAAGAAGATGATGTTCGACACCGAGGACCGACTCCGGCGCGGCGAGACCCTCTCGGACTGCTTCGACCACTACCCGAAGGTGTTCCCCGAGTACTACAGGGGCATCCTGCGGTCCGCCGAGCTGACCGGCCAACTGGACACCGTGCTGGACCAGCTCTCCGGATACCTCGAGCGGGAGATGGCCGCCAAGCAGAAGATCAAGTCGGCGTCCATCTACCCGGCGGCCGTGGCATGCATGTCCGTGGTGACGGTCGTGATCCTGGCGGTTTTCGTGCTCCCCCGGTTCCGGGACTTCTTCGCCAGCTTCAACGCCACGCTACCGCTGCCCACCAGGATCCTGATGGGATTCACCGACTTCCTGGCCGTGTGGTGGTGGACGGTGGTGGGCGCGATCGTCGTGCTGGTGCTCGCGTTCATCGCGGCCCTGCAGACCGCGGCCGGCAGGTACCAGTGGAACAGGTTCACCCTGTGGCTACCGGTGATCGGCGAGGCCCTGCAGTACGCCATGGTGGAGCGCTTCTGCCGGCTGATGTCCTCGATGATCGGCGCCGGCGTGTCGCTGCCGGAGGCCCTGCGGGTGGCGACGGCGTCCATCAAGAACCTGGTGTTCACCCGGGCGCTGACCACCGTCCGGGAGCAGATGATGCAGGGCGACGGGCTGGCCAAGCCGATCTCGGCAACCGGGCTGTTCCCGTCCATGGCGCAGCAGATGTTCCGGGTCGGTGAGGAGACCGGGAGCCTGGACTCCCAGCTGGACGTGGCGGCCCGCTACTACGAGCGGGAGCTGGACTACAAGATCAAGAAGGTCACCGACCTGTTCGAGCCGATCGTCATCATCGTGATGGGCTCGATCGTCGGATTCGTGGCCATCGCGCTGATCTCGGCCATGTACGGCATCTACTCGCAGGTGAACGTGTCGTGACGTGGATGCGGGCGGCCGAGCGGCTGCGGGCGCGGCTGGCGCGGTCGGCGCCGCGGTCGCGCTCCGATCGCGCGTGCCGTCCGGAGTCCGGTGAGCGCGGTGAGTCGCTGATCGAACTCCTGATCGCGCTGGTGATCATGGGTATTGCCGTGGTGGCGATCGTGGGCGGTATCGCCACGTCCATCATCATCAGCGACGTCCATCGCAAGCAGGCGACGGCGGGCGCGGACGTGCGGTCCTACGCGGAAGCGATTCAGAGCGAGATCTCCGCATCGACCAGCAAGTACGTCGACTGCGGAGGTCCGGACGACTACAAGGGCTATACCCCGCCGGACGCCGCAGACGGGTACCGGTTCAACGTGACGGCGGTTCAATACTGGAACGGAACGGCCTTCGTGAATGGCTGCAGTACCGACACCGACACGGGTGTCCAGCGGCTGTCCCTGCAGGTGAAGAGCCCGGATGACAGGGCCACGGAGACGCTCGACGTGGTGATCCGCAAGCCTTGTCGAGTGTCGGACGCGCAATGTTCGTGAACAGTAGGCGCTCCGGATGCGACGACCGGGGATTCACCCTGGTCGAGTTGCTGGTCTGCATCGTGATCCTGGGCATCATCGCGGTGCCGCTGTCCATGGCGCTGTTCAGCTACTTCAAGAACAGCGACGCCACGCAGGCGCGGTTGGCGGAGTCACATGACGCGCAGATCGCAGCGGCCTACTTCGCCCAGGACGTGTCGAGCGTGGGCACCCGGGAGAACGCCGCCGGCAATCCCTTCCAGCAGTCCGTGTGGACCAGCGATTCCGGCCCCTATCCCTGCGGGGGCAGCGGCACGGTCCTGAAGATGGCCTGGGACGACTACTCGGGGGTGGCGGACAAGACCATCGTGGTCGTGTCGTACGTCGCGGACGATGGCGAACTGTCCCGGGTGGTGTGCAGGAGCGATGCGCCGACGACGACCATCACCATCGCTCACCACCTGGACGGAAACCCTGAGGTCAAGTGCGATCCGGTGGACTGCAGCACATCGACGCCACCTGAATCGATCTCGATGACGATCAATGTGAAGGCCGACGGCAACGATGAGGACCCGTACTCCTTCACCCTCACCGGCGATCGGAGACAGACATGATCGGGCCCCGTCGCCCATTCCTGGCATCGCGGATGCGCGGCCTGGGCAAGGACGACTCGGGGGCGTCTCTCATGATCGCGCTGGTCATGATCACCGTGGTCGCTCTGGTCGTGGTGGCGGTTCTGTCGTTCTCTTTCACCAGCGTGCGAACCACGGTGGCGCTTCGTGACCAGGCGGCCGACCAGTACACCGCCGATGGGGCAGCGCAGGTTGCGATCAATCAGTTGCGGCGCACCGATGACATCAATTCGATATGCCCAACCACCGGAAACGGGAAGTTCAACTACCACGGGCTCGGTCAGGCCCATGGGAACACTGAGGCCGTCTCTGCAACCGTGCAATGCGCCTCCGATCCTAATACCGGCCAGGGCGGTGATCCCACGGGCGCGAACACCAGTCCGGGGAGTGCCCTGTTGACCCTTGCCCCCGTAGGATCTGGCGAAACGGGAGTGGATCTGAGTCTCAAGGGCCAAACGGTCCAGATCAACGGCGGCATCTTCTCAAACTCGAACATCTCGGTCTACAAGGGAACATTGGAGAACGTGTGGCCCGACTCTCCGAGCGATTCCGACATCCCTAGCTACACAATTGCGCGCGGCGGATGTACTGGAAGCGTTATCACAGATTCGCCCCCATCGGACGCGCCCACCAGCGAGAAGAACTGCCAGACGTCGGTCGGAGCCGATGACTGGCGAGGCGTGGACCCAGGGCTATTGTCGCCCCACGGCGCCTCGTACGATCTTCCCACGCTGCCCACATCCTTCGCGACGGTGAGTGATTGCGGCTCTGGCAAGAACAAGAACCTCTATCAGACGGTTTCGCCAGGGAAACTCACTGCCCAGCTTCTAGACAAGATCACAGGATGCACCAATGGGATTGTCTGGTTCCAACCAGGCACTTACTACTTCAACGACACCGGAAACTGGTCAGTCGGCAATATGTTTATCCTGGCCGGTACACCGACCAACATGTCGATGTTGACCTCGGGCCGGCCCTCGACAGTCGATGCACAAATCGGTTCCTGCGTGCCGCCCGACGATGCGAGTGCGACGACGACCAGTGGTGTGGAACTCGTTTTCGGAGGGAGTAGCAGCCTAACTGTCGCCACTTCGGCCGGCGATGGAAGCGATGTCGTGATCTGCGCGTCCGCCAGCGAAAGCGGGCCGCCGGTTGCACTCTATGCGCCGCGGTCCGGCGAAACCGGACTCAGTCAGTCCGTTTGCCTGACTCAGGTGAAGAACCGATGCGCGCTACTTGACACAACAGGCAATTGTCCGAAATGCCTGCTAAGTATTAATGGCACAACCTACGCCCCCAACAACTGGTTCAACATGGGTCTGAACAATGCGTCTGAGACCGTATTTCGTTGGGGCCTCGTCGTGCGGTCGATTTCGTTCACCACGACGGGTTCGCCGTCCCTCGACGCGCCGCTCATCGATGTGCCAGGAACTGCCCAAAGCCCCGCTCCACCACAGCCCAGCGACATGCTCTTGAACGTCTATACCTGCGCCGGAGCGGCGGATTGCGACACCGTGATTAGCCAGCTGGAGCTTGTGGTCAAGGTGCGTGTGTCCGGGACAAAGCCGCGAACAGTCTCGGTGCTCAGCTGGGCCGCACAGAGGTAGCGCACCGGGGAAGGGAGGCATTCGATGGAACCCAGGGCCCAGCGCAGGGAGTGCTCGGCACGCCCGGTCGCGTCTCGCGGATACCGACTGCCCCGATGCGGCCGTCTCATTCCATCCGACGACTCTGGCGCCACGCTGATCATCGCTTTGATCGTCATCACGGTGGTGGCCATCGTCGTCGGATCCGTGTTAATCCTGTCCGGGACCAACGAGCGGACCACGCTTGCGCTGCGGGATCAGGCGTCGACGGCGGCTGCCGCCGACGCCGCCGCGCAGGTGGCGACCAACCAGCTCCGGACCGCCAGCAATACCTTGGTCAACTTCGGATGCAGTCCCGGCTCGACCGCACCGGTGGGCCTGTTGGATATGACGTACCCAGCAACCGGAACAGCTGCCGGTGGCTCGGCCCATGTCACGTGCACCACGGACATCGACGGATCGGAAACTGGCTTCCTCACCGAGCCGAACGCGGGCCCCGGCAGCGCCTTGCTGTCCTTGGGCAAGGACAGCAATGACGCGATCACGGTGGAGGACAAACGCAATGGAAGCAACGATCGTGTCACGGTCGACGGCGGCGTGTTCTCCAACACCAACCTTTCCGTCACCGAGAATCCTCTTCAGAACGTGTGGGCTCAGCCGGCCCCTCCGGACCCGAAGCCGGCGAACTGGAATCCGATGAGCTGGATGATCGCGCGCGATGGCGACTCTCTCAGCCCTACCAACAACGCCTGCTCGAACGTAGCCCTCGCTCATCCGGAAGTCGTCTACAACAACTGCAATTTCGGCGACGGGGTGGACGTTCGCGGTATCGATCCCGGCACTCTCGTGCCCAAGGGCACCACGTCGTATAACCCGTCAACACCAAGCGCTTCACCAGCAGATCCAACTGTCACCACGGCCTGCTATACAGATCCCAACGCCGCAAAGGGCCTTCCCCAGAACGTGTGGGTGGTGACCGTGACGCCCCAGAAATCGATCGACGGCTCGCCGGCAGCGACGATTGGGCCGAGCGCGATCGCTGCGATCAACGGCGCCCTGGCCGCCTCGAATACCTGCAAGAGCGCGCCGACACTCGTCAACATCACTGCAGGCTGGTACTACCTGACGACATCGTGGGACGTGACGGCCAGTTACTACGTCGTGGGAACGATCAACCCGGCCTTCGGGTCTCCGACGAACTATTCCAAGGTCATCGGTCAGATCATCTACTACTACTTCCCATATCTCATGCCGAACAAGGGCAATGGGAACGCCCCTGGCGACCTCGGTTCCGTGTGCATCGACCCGCAGGACGCCGCACATGCGACAGCAGGGACCGGCGCCGAGTTCTTCATTCAGCCTGGTGGCCAGCTCTACCTGAACGACGCCTCCAACTCCCATAACTCCGACGGTGTCCAGATGG
>JBIQML010000043.1:0-12063 GCA_044463405.1 Nakamurella lactea
GCGTCGGCGCCCAGCCGTTGCAATGCGTCACGCTTGTCGGAGTTGGTGGTGGTCGCCGTCACCCGATGACCGCGCTGGACCAACTGGGGGATCAGGTGCTGTCCCACCAGCCCGGACCCGCCCGCTACGAATACCTTCACCACAATCACCCTTCCTGATCGGTTCTTCGTCGGACACGGGACGAGTCAGCGTCCTCGGCTGTGACACGGGGGGAACGTCCCCGGTCCGGCCGGTCTTCCATGGTCGTCCTCACGAACACTTGTGCTATCCCGGGTGGGCGCGCTAGCGTTGGCACAGATGTTCGGTGACGGGAGGTGCCGATGCGCTGGGAACAACGGGAACTCACCGCGGAGGACCCCTCCGCGCTCCCCGGTCTGGGCCGGCTGGCCGGCCTGGTGCGCACCGTCCGCACACCGGAGTTCGCCGGGGTCACCTTCCACGAGGTGCACTGCCGGTCGGCGCTGAACAGGGTGCCCGGGTCCTCGCCGATGCCCTTCGGCTGGACCATCAATCCCTACCGAGGGTGCACCCACGCCTGCCGGTACTGCTTCGCCAGACGGTCGCACGAGTACCTGGAGTTCGACTCCGGCCGGGATTTCGACACCCAGATCGTGGTCAAGACCAACATCGGTGCCGTGCTGCGCCGGGAGGTGACGCGCCCGGGCTGGCGGCGCGAGCACGTGGCGATGGGCACCAACACCGACCCGTACCAGCGGGCGGAGGGCCGCTACGCGCTGATGCCGGACGTGATCAGGGCGCTGTCCGAGTCGGGCACGCCGTTCTCCATCCTGACCAAGGGCACGGTGCTCTCCCGCGACCTGCCGCTGCTGGCCCTGGCCAACGAGTCGGTGCCGGTGGGCATCGGGGTGTCGCTGGCGCTGCTCGACCCGGCGCTGCAGGAGACGCTCGAGCCGGGCACCCCGTCACCGGCCGCCCGGCTGAAACTCATCCGGCGGATCACCGATGCCGGCCTGCCGTGCGGCGTGCTGATCGCCCCGGTGCTGCCGTACCTGACGGACTCCGAGGAGCAGCTGACCGCATTGGTGACGGCGATCGCCGAGGCGGGCGCCACCGGGATCAGCGGCTTCGCGCTGCACCTTCGGCCCGGGGCGCGGGAGTGGTTCTTCGGGTGGCTGCAGCGGGCCCGCCCGGAGCTGGTACCGCGGTACCGCAGGCTGTACGCAGGCGGGGCGAACCTGCGCCGCGACCTACGCGGCGAGCTGTCCGAACGGATCCGCCGGATCTGCGACCGGCTGGGCGTCGGCTCCTACGGTGCGGAGTTCCGCGGCGTGCCGGGCAGCGCCGAATCGAGCTTCCCGAACGGCAGCCTGCCGGTGCGGGACCGCGTGGGGGAGCCGGACTTTCAGGCGACCCTGTTCTGAGCCCGCCGCCGGCCGGAGCCGGTACGGGCGGGTGGCCCGGAGGGCACGCCACGATGGCCGGACGGCCGGTCCTGCCGGATGCGCAGCTGCTGGCCGGAGACGGTCGCGCGCCGGATCCGCGCCATCGCGGAGGCTCCGACCGGTCGGGTGATCTCCACGACCGAATGCTCGTCGAAGATGTCGATCCGCCCGACATCGGCGCCGGACAGACCGCCCTCGCCGGTGATGGCGCCGACGATCCCCGCCGGCCGCACCCCGTGCCGCCGACCCACCTGGACGACGTAGCGCACCGCGTCGGAACTGCGGTGCCCCAGGGCCTTCCGGCTCCGGCCGGTGACGCGAGGCTCCGGCCTTTCGGTGCGTTCCCGCGTCGCCCTCCCGGTGGCTTCGTGCGCGGGCGCCGCTTCCGGAGCAGCGGCGCCGTCGTCGCCCACCGTCACCGCCAGCAGCGCCGCCGCCAACTCCGTCACCGCCAGCCCCGACTGCTCTGCCGCCGCCTGGAGTGCCGCGTGGGCGTCCTGCAGGTTGCCGGCGCCGTGCCGCGCCACCGCCTCCCGCAGCCGGGCCGCCGCCCGATGCGCCGCCACCTCCGCGCGGGTGGGTGCGGTCACCTTCTCCAGTCGCTGCCCGGTGACCCGCTCGATGGCCCGCAACCGGCCGATCTCCTTGGGGGTGACGAACAGCAGCGCGTCCCCGGCCCGTCCGGCCCGTCCGGTGCGTCCGATCCGATGCACGTAGCTCTCCGGATCGGACGGCGCGTCGAAGTTGACCACCAGCCCGATCCGGTCGATGTCCAGGCCGCGGGCGGCCACGTCGGTGGCCACCAGCACGTCCACCTGCCGGTCCCGCAGCCGCGCCACCGTGCGCTCCCGCTCCCGCTGCGTGACGTCGCCGCTGATCACCGCGGCGGAGATGCCCCGCTCGGCCAGTTGCGCGCCCACCTGCTCGCAGGCGCTGCGGGTGCGGACGAACACCACGGTGGCATCCGCGCCACCCGACTGACCATCCCGGAGCGCCAGGATCCCGACCAGCGCGTCGACCTTCTGCCGGAACGGCAGCACCGCGTAGCGCTGCCGGATCGCGCTGACCGGCGCCGCCGACGCGGCCACGCTCGCGTCCACCGGACGCCGCAGGTGCCGCGACGCGACGGCACGGATCGCGGCCGGCATGGTCGCCGAGAACAGCGCCGTCTGCCGCCCTTCCGGCGCCTCGGACAGGATCCGATCGACCTCCTCGACGAAGCCCATGCGCAGCATCTCGTCCGCCTCGTCGAGTACCGCGAACCGGACGCCGTCCAGCCGCAGCGTCCCGCGGTCCAGGTGGTCGATGATCCGGCCCGGGGTGCCGACCACGACCTGCGCGCCGCGCCGCAGCGCCGTCACCTGCCGGGATATCGGCGCGCCGCCGTAGACGGCCGTCACCTGCACGCCGTGCAGGCCGGCGGCGAACTCCTGCAGTGCGCCGGCGACCTGTAGGGCCAGCTCCCTGGTGGGGGTCAGCACCAGGGCCTGCACCCGGCGCTCGGCCGGGTCGATGCCCGCCAGCAGCGGTAGCCCGAACGCGGCCGTCTTTCCGGTCCCGGTCTGCGCCACGCCGGTCACGTCCCGGCCGCCCAGCAGCGCCGGGATGGCGGCGGCCTGGATGGCCGTCGGGGCGGCGAAGCCCAGGGATCGGACGGTGGCCAGCAGCGGCCCGGGAAGGCCGAGGGATTCGAACGGCGCGGGGACATCCGCGGACGGTGACACGGAGACATCGGCGGCCGGAGCCGCGGCAAGGCAGGACACAACAAGACCCATCGGTGACGGTGCGGAGGCGCGCGAACGGCCGGCGGCCGGTCAGGGTCGCAGGGCCCGCATGATCAACACCGGAGTGGGCATCGCGACAGCCCGCAAGAACCCGATCATTCTATCGGGTCTCCGGGACCTGCGCCCGCACGCCGGCGGTGACCCCGCGCACAGCGGATAGCCATCCCGCGACTCGGGGTACTCCGGACGTACGCCCGCGCGACGGGTGACGGCGGGCGTCCGGTTGGGCACACTGGGACTACCGGTTGGCCCCGTCAGCGGAAGGAGCGCGCGATGATCACCGATCAGGGCGTGGCGGTACCCGAGGACATGGCGGCGGCGTTGCAGGCCGATCCCTCTGCGATGGCGGCGTTCGCGGCGATGCGACCCACCCGCCAGCGGGAGTTCGTGGACTGGGTGGGAAGGACGTCCGACTCCGACGCCCGAGCAGAGCGGCTGACCGAGCTGCCCGGACACGTGCTGGCCGACGCGGAAGCCGCCGAGCGGCGGTGACGGGAATTCCGTGACGGCCGGGTGAAGGGGATCCCGCCGAGCGGCGGTGACGGGGATCCCGCCGGGCGGCGGTGACGGGAATTCCGTGACGGCCGGGTGACGGGCGGCACGTAGGATCAGCGCCGTCCCCCGCGGCGATCCGACGACCGGCCGTGCCCCGACCCAGCAAAGGACCGACGTGCTCCGCGACCACCCTGCCGGAACCCTGCGCGAGACCGACGACGGCACCACCGTCACCCTGGCCGGATGGGTCGCCCGGCGGCGCGATCACGGCGGGGTGATCTTCATCGACCTGCGGGACGCCTCCGGGGTGGCGCAGGTGGTGTTCCGCGAGGGCGAGATGGCCGAGCGCGCTCACCGGCTGCGCAGCGAGTTCTGCATCCAGGTGGTCGGCACCGTCGGCCGGCGGCCGGAGGGCAACGAGAACCCCGACCTGCCCACCGGGGCGGTGGAGGTGACGGCCACCGAGCTGACGGTGTTCTCCGAGTCGGCGGCGCTGCCGTTCCCGATCGAGTCCGACGCCACGGCCGGCGAGGAGGCCCGGCTGCACTACCGGTACCTGGACCTGCGCCGTGCCCGGCCGGCCGCCGACCTGCGGCTGCGCTCGGCGGTCAACAAGGCCGCCCGCTCGGTGCTGGACGCGCACGACTTCGTGGAGATCGAGACCCCGACGCTGACCCGCTCCACCCCGGAGGGCGCCAGGGACTTCCTGGTGCCGGCCCGGCTCAAGCCCGGCTCCTGGTACGCGCTGCCACAGTCGCCGCAGCTGTTCAAACAACTGCTGATGGTGGCCGGTATGGAGCGCTACTACCAGATCGCCCGCTGCTACCGGGACGAGGACTTCCGGGCCGACCGGCAGCCGGAGTTCACCCAGCTCGACGTGGAGATGTCGTTCGTCACGCAGGACGACGTCATCGCGCTGTCCGAGGAGATCGTCGCGGCCCTCTGGCAGCTCGTGGGATACCAGGTGCCGCGGCCGATCCCGCGGATCAGCTACACCGACGCGATGAACCGTTACGGCTCGGACAAGCCGGACCTGCGCTTCGACCTGCAGATCACCGAGATGACGGAGTTCTTCTCCGACACACCGTTCCGGGTGTTCCAGGCCCCGTACGTCGGGGCGGTGGTGCAGCGCGGCGGCGGGTCCACGCCGCGCCGCGGGTTCGATGCCTGGCAGGAGTGGGCCCGGCAGCGCGGCGCCAAGGGCCTGGCCTACGTGACGGTTGGCGACGACGGAACGCTGGCCGGCCCGGTGGCCAAGAACATCTCCGACGCCGAGCGGGCCGGGCTGGCCGACACCGCGGGCGCGCGGCCGGGCGATGCGATCTTCTTCGCCGCCGGGCCCCGCAAGGCCTCCCAGGAACTGCTGGGCGCGGCCCGGCTGGAGATCGGCCGGCGCGGCGGGCTGATCGACGAGTCGGCGTGGTCGTTCGTGTGGGTGGTGGACGCGCCGCTGTTCGAGCGGGTGGACGAGACCGACGACGTGGCAGTGGGTTCCGGGCAGTGGACGGCCGTGCATCACGCGTTCACCTCGCCCCGCCCGGAGTTCCTGGAGACCTTCGACACCGATCCCGGGTCGGCGCTGGCCTACGCGCACGACATCGTGTGCAACGGCAACGAGATCGGCGGCGGGTCGATTCGTATCCACTCCCGCGAGGTCCAGGAGCGGGCCTTCGAGGTCATGGGCCTGACCCAGGAGGAGGCGCAGGAGAAGTTCGGCTTCCTGCTGGATGCGTTCGCCTACGGCCCGCCGCCGCACGGCGGGATCGCGTTCGGCTGGGATCGGATCGTGATGCTGCTGGCCGGGGAGGACTCGATCCGCGAGGTGATCGCGTTTCCGAAGTCCGGCGGCGGCTACGACCCGCTGACCGGTGCCCCGGCGCCGATCACCGCAGCGCAGCGCAAGGAGGCCGGGGTGGACGCCAAGCCGGTCCGACCGGCTGCCACGTCACCGGATGCCCAGGCGTCGAATGGGCAGTAGCCGGCTCCGCGCCGGCGAGTCGGTGCGGCTGCACCGCCTGTCGGATCAACTCGAACGGACCGACAACCCGTTCGCGACGCTCCGGTCGACGACCATGGCTGCCGTGGACGAGTACCTGAGCCTGCCCGTCACGGAAGCCTGTTGGGCTACCGCGAAGGCCTGGCAGGGTCTGCTGGTTCGCGACGGGCACCGTGGTGGCCCCGGGGTGGCCGACCTCTTGATCGCGGCTACCGCCGTCCAACACAACGCCTGCGTGCTGCACTATGACGCGGACTTCGAGGCTACTGTCTCGGTCGAGTCGCGGTTCCATCATCAGTGGGCGGTCCCGCGCGGCAGCGTTCCGTAGTCGCATGCCCCCAGTCATCGCCTACCCGCCTGACCGTGCCGGTCTGTCGTGCACTGTCGCCCGGCGGAACCCGTTGCGCAGCAGCCCGATCGCCGGGGGCAAGAGCAGCACCATCATGACCCAGGTCCCGATCTGCGGCAGCAGCAGGGCGTCGCACCCACCGTGCCATCACCGGCAGCGTCAGCGTGTTGACCATCAGCACCGCCAGGTACAGCGGCTCGGCGCCGTGCCCGGACACCGTGCTGGACAGCAGCGCGGCCGGGAACGGTAGCACCACGATCGCTGCCAGCCACACGAGGTTCGCGGTCACCGTGACGCTGCTGGTGCTGCCCTTGGTAGAACTGCCGGGCGACATTCCCGACGAAGCCAACCTCGGCGACGT
This sequence comes from Nakamurella lactea, assembly GCA_044463405.1. Classification (GTDB taxonomy): domain Bacteria; phylum Actinomycetota; class Actinomycetes; order Mycobacteriales; family Nakamurellaceae; genus Nakamurella; species Nakamurella lactea_B. Next base: position 6,389 of record JBIQML010000043.1, read on the forward strand.
GCTTCGGGGCGCGCAAGACGCTGGAACATCACCGGGCCTTCCAGCACTGCCGGGCGGCCGATCACCTCGCTGCAACCGGGCGGTCGGACGGTGCCGACCTGCCGGATGGGAGGATCGGAGGCAGAGGCGGACCGCCGGGTGGCCGCCGCCCGAGACCGGCAGACGAGGGATCAACAGCGATGACGCAGACCAGCAGCACACCGACCAGCACTTCGACCGACGCCGCCGTCCAGGCGGTGCTCGATGCCACCGGTGACCGCGCGCCGACGGACTGGCCGATGATCATCGGGGGGCAGGCGGCCGAGGCCTCCGCGGGTGAGTGGATCGACGTCATCAACCCCGGCCGCAAATCGGTGACGATCGCTCGGGTGCCGCGGGCCCGCGAGGCGGACGCCGACCGCGCGGTGGCCGCGGCCAGGGCGGCGTTCCCGGCTTGGCGGGCACTGCCGTTCACCGAGCGGCAGAAGGCCCTGATCGCGATCGCCGCCGCCCTGGAGGATGCGGCCGAGGACCTGGCCCGGCTCACCGCCGCCGACACCGGCAACGCGTTGCGCACCCAGGCCCGGCCCGAATCCCAGCTGCTGGTGAACCTGTTCCGCTACTTCGGCGGCGTGGCGGGGGAGTTCAAGGGTGACGTGCTGCCCGCCGGCGACAACCAGTTGCAGTACACCCGGCGCGAGCCGCTCGGTGTGGTGGCGGCGATCCTGCCGTGGAACTCGCCGCTGATGATCGCCGGATGCAAGGTGCCGGCGGCGCTGGCCGCCGGCAACACGGTGGTGCTCAAGGCCGCCGAGGACGCGCCGCTGACCATCATCAAGCTGGTGGAGATCTGCTCGCGCTTCCTGCCGGACGGGGTGCTGAACGTCGTCACCGGTTACGGACCCGAGATCGGCGAGGCACTGGTCCAGCACCGCGATGTGAACAAGGTGTCGTTCACCGGATCCACCGCGGTGGGCAAGCATGTCGGCGAGGTGGCGGGCGGCCGGCTGGTGCACTACTCGTTGGAACTGGGCGGCAAGAGCCCGAATATCGTGTTCCCCGACGCGGTGGCCGACAGCGCCGACGAGACCGTCGAGGGCGTGCTGACGGCCATGCGGTTCACCCGGCAGGGGCAGTCCTGCACGGCAGGCTCGCGGCTGTTCGTGCACGCCGACGTCTACGACGAGTTCCTGCAGCGGCTCTCGGCCAGGGTCGCCCAGTTGAAGGTGGGGGATCCCTCGGACCCGGACACCGACATGGGCTCGATCATCAATGCCAAGCAGTTCGACCGGGTCAGCGGGTACGTCGCCGACGGCCGGTCCCAGCCGGGCGTGCGACTGGCGCTGGACGGCCAGGGCCTGGTGCCGGACGGCTTGGACGGGTTCTATGCCGGTCCAACGATTTTCGCCGGCGCGGAGAACTCCTGGCGGATCGCCCGGGAGGAGATCTTCGGCCCGGTGCTGGTGGCCATCCCGTGGCGGGAGCGAGACGAGGTGATCGCGATGGCCAACGACTCGCACTACGGATTGGCGGCGTTCGTGTGGTGCCGTGACCTGTCGGCCGCGCTGGACACCGCGCACCGGATCGAATCCGGATGGGTGCAGGTCAACCAGGGCGGCGCCCAACTGGTCGGCCAGTCCTACGGTGGCTACAAGGAATCCGGTATCGGCCGGGAGATGTCGATCGAGGGTGCGCTGGAGGCGTTCACCCAGATCAAGCAGATCAACGTCAAGCTGTCGTAACGTGGTGGTCGCCGGGCCGTGCGCCCGGCCGGAAGATGAGCGCGGGGTCGGGAGAAGGGATTTCCCGATGAGCGGCCCCTCCGCGCCCCCGCGGGCGCAGCGCTGGACGGCGTTGCTGGTCCTGGCGCTCGCCGCGCTGGCCGGGTGCGGCCTCCCGCCGCCATCGTCAGCTACGACGTCGCCGCCCGCCCCGACAAGCGTCGAAACGACGTCATCACCTTCCGCTCCGACGAGCACGGACGCCGCGCCATCACTGTCGGCCCCCGGTGCCGCCCCGCACGCGCCGTCATCGTCGGGGCGGCCGCACGCCGGTATGTCGCAGCGCTCGTCGACCGGCCCGACCGAGCCGGTCGGCAATGGCGCCCGGGCGAATCCGGTGATCACGCTGCTCGCCACGCTGCCCGTCAAGGGCCGGGCTCCAAAGACGGGCTACCAGCGCGCGCTGTTCGGGCCAGCCTGGACCGACGACGTCACCGTGCAGGGCGGGCACAACGGTTGCGACACCCGCAACGACATCCTGCGCCGCGACCTGGACGACGTCACCGTCAAGTCGGGGTCGAACGGCTGCACCGTGCTGTCCGGCGTGCTGCACGATCCCTATACCGGCAAGGCCATCGACTTCACCAGGGGACAGGCCACCTCGGCAGCGGTGCAGATCGACCACGTCGTCGCCCTGCTGGACGCCTGGCAGAAGGGCGCGCAAGGTCTGAGCAAGCAGCAGCGCGAGAACCTCGCCAACGACCCTCTCAACCTGCAGGCGGTCGACGGTCCGACCAACGAGTCCAAGGGCGCCGGCGACGCGGCAACCTGGTTGCCACCCAACAAGGCCTATCGGTGCACCTATGTCTCGCGGCAGGTTCGGGTGAAGGCGAAGTACCGCCTATGGGTGACGGTGGCGGAGCGCTACGCGATCCTGCGGGTGCTGGGCACCTGCGGAGGGACGGCATCGGGTGCCTTCGGCGTGCCGACGCTCTCCGCCGGGCCGACGGCGACGGGTTCCCGAACCGGTGCACCGCGGTCGGCCCCGGCGTCGACGGCGCCCACCGTCGACGGCGGCTGCCATCCGCTGTCCAACGGCGGGAACTGCTACAAGGTCAACGAATTCTGCGCCACCCGCTACCGCGGCACCGATGGCATCGATGCCTTCGGCGAGCCGATCACCTGCATTCAGGACGGCGGGTACTGGCGGTGGGTGCGCCGCTGAGCATTCGTCCCGGCCGCGGACCCGGGTGAGGCCTTCCGCCCGCGGACCGTCGCACCGCTGCCCGCGGACGACCGGGCGCCGCCGCTTGGAGGGTGTCAGTGTTTGCCGAACGGCTGGTATGGCCGTTGACCGGTGCTGATCTCCTTGTTCCGCTCCAGCAACAGGCGCACGGTCTCCGAGTCGTCGTGAGCGGCGGACCGGGGCCAGCCGTAGCACGTTGCGACGGCACGATCCAGAGCATCGTGCAGCCGTTTCAGGTCGGCGTAGGCGCCCTCATCGACCTGGTTGTATAGCTGCGTCAGCCCGATCTTCTGGTCTTGGCAGATCGAGCGGCGTCGATCGAGCATGGTCCGAACGGCGGCAGCCACCGCCGCGCGCTGCTCGGAGCTGGCGGTGTCTGGCCAGGGAAACGTCATGAACACCGAGGTCGGGGTGTATCGCAGATCTCCTTTCAACGTCGACGATTGATGCCAGGCCCAAGCGATGTGGGCGCGCGATTGCAGCACCCCCATCGAGAAGTCATCATCGAAGGCAAAGACGCACGTCGCGTCACTCGCGATGTCAGCACAGGACACCCATGCCATCGCGAATCGTTTGCCATGGCGGCCGACCGCGCCGTAACGGCTGAGTAGCGAGAGCGCCTGGCGCATGGCTCCCCGAGGTCTTCCAAATCTCCACCAAGTCTCGCGGAATGAACGATCCGAGTTCTTCTCTCGCTCCGGCCTCACGCGATCTCGGACGATGTCGAGCGCCGCCGAAAATTCCCGAGCTTGCTCCAGAGGACGCATCGCGAAATCGATAATCCAGCGCCGAGCAGACTGGGCCGGCTCCTCGGCTATGTCGTCCGAGTCGAGGTACCGCCGCACCACCTGGGCATAATCCGCGTCGGTCCTGGCCAGCAGGGAATGCGCCTCATCGTCGCTGATAATGAACCCAGCACCGACGGGAATCGGGCCCTGGAAGCAGTAGCCCTTGTTGGCGGGCAAGGTCTTGGCATGCCATTCCGTGGCATTGGATGCGCGAAGCGACGAGTCGATCCCCGTCGCCTCGCGACCATCCAGGGTGAACGGCCCGTCGTAGGGTGCGTTGATCCAGTTGACCAGGCTCACATGGACCTTCGCGTCGCCCGGCCACTTCTGGGACGAGACCGCGTCGGTGATCACGCCGCCGCGTTGGATGATGTAGTCCAAGGACACCGATCGCGCCCGGTTCTGCGAGATCGAGTTGGTTCCGACCAGGCCCGCCCGCTGCCCAGGGGTCAGGTGATCCTCGGCGCGGCGGAACCAGTAGGTGCAGAAGTCCTTCACACCGACACCGAAGCTGTCCTTGAGGCGCTCGACGTAGTCGTCACCCAGGGCTCGGCGGAGTTGCTGGGAACCGTGGAACGGTGGGTTCCCGATGATCGCATCGACCGTCGGCCATGGGCCGAAGACGGCATCGCCGACCGAGATGTTGGACAGACTCACCAGGGGAAGCGGGTTCTCCGCCTCCCCGTAGCGATCGATCATCTGGCGGTGGCCCATCCACAAGGTGACGCGGGCAATGAGTACCGCGATAGGTTCGATGTCGATGCCATGCAGGTTGGTCAGCGGGTAGTACGGCCAGGGCTTGGCCGGCTCCGGTTGGCCGGTGCTGGCCGCGAGGTCGGAGATGCGCTGCTTGAGTTGCGCCTCCAGGCCACGGAGTTCACGGTAGGCGACATACAGGAAATTCCCACATCCGCACGCCGGATCCAGCACCCGGAATGAACACAACTCGTCGAGCAGCTCCCGAGCCTGCGCCGGAGTAGTGGACGCGTCGATGCGCTGCTGCCAAGGCCGGATGATGGTGGGTCCGACGATCTTGAGAATGTCGGCCTCGTGGGTGTAGTGCGCGCCGAGTTCCCAGCGTCTCTCCCGGCCGAGAACGCCCTCCATCAAGGAACCGAAGATCGTCGGGTCGACCTTGCTCCAGTCGTAGGCAGCAGCCTGGGCGAGCAAATCGAGTTCGTGTCGATCGAGCTCGATTTCGGCGGGATCGGCGAAGAGCTGGCCATTGACGTAGTGGGTGCCGGCCAGCAGGTCCTTGCGGTGCCGGTTGCTGGACTGATTGAGCACGCGGAACAAGAAACCGAGCTCGGCGGCCGGATTGCGGTCGGGTTCCCGTCGCAGCCGCTCGATGGTGCGTTGGAACGGCTGCCCCTGCAGCAGGTTCAGGTCCTCTGCGAAGAGAACCCAGACGGTCTGCATCGTGAACCGGCGGATCTCGTCCGGCGGATCTTCAGCCCGGTCGATCAGGGAGCGATACACGTCGGCGACGGCTTGTGCGGCCGCAGTGGTCAGCGCCCAGTTGCCTTCGATGAACGCGGGGGTCTGCTCTGGGCCGGCCAGGAACAGCAGCGACTCGTGACGGTCTGGCAACTCCTCGAGCGTGAAGGTGGTTCGCGCGGACTTGGGGAACCGCCCGGGCTCCCACAGTTCGAATCCGTGGAAGTTGCACAGCAGCACCCACCGCGCGGCGGGGGTGTCGGTCGCGCTGTCGGCGGACTCCTCCCAGTAGCGCTTGACCTGTTCCCTGGCGGCACCGAGCGGTTTGCTCGGCGCCTTCATCTCGACGATGAGAACGCCGGGCCAATGCAGGTCCATGAACCCGGCCGAGGACTTGAAGTCCTCGAACCTGGCGCCGACCGCCATCCGATCGGTGCCATAGCACGCGAACAGCTCGTTGAGGAAGGTCTGCGCCTCTTCGCGCTCACCGCCGGAGTAACCGGC
>JBIQML010000043.1:12073-14795 GCA_044463405.1 Nakamurella lactea
CCCAGCGCTGCGCGAACGCGGTGAGCGCCTGCCGGATCTCCAGCCCGCTCAGAACGCCCGTCATGGCGCGTCAGATCAGTCGCAGGTCGCCGCCGGCGAAGTAGGTGTCCTTCTGCAGCCGCTTGCGGACAGCCTCCAAGGAGGTGAGCGCGTCGGCGACCGCCAACCGGGCGTTGCGTTCCTCCGGGTCGTCGCCCAACGTCTTGAGCGCGCGGCGAGCCCGAGCGATGGTGTGCTCAAGGTTGGTCAGCACGTCGGAGACCTCGCCCATCGCCCGCTCGCGGGTGACCTGCTCCGCAGAGCGGGGGTCGTGAGCTGGATGAGCCATGCCGCCTCCTTCATTGCCTGGAGGTCACTCTATCGGTCGGCGCCGACACGATGGGGATATCCACATCGGGATCGGGGCTCACCGCACGCCCACCAGGCGCAGCCCCGCGGCGACCGCGGCCGCCGCGAGAACGACCACCACGAATGGCGCCTTGCGCCAGGCCAGCAGCCCGCCGACGGCGACGCCGGCGGGGCGGGCCCACCCGGCGAACCCGTCACCGTCGATCAGCGTGGAGGTCGCCACCAGCGCGACCAGCAGCATCACGGACCCTGCCGTCAGCAGATGCCGGGTGCGCTGGGACACGGTGATCCTCGACTGCAGCGCACCTCCGGCGAACCGGAATCCGAAGGTGCCCATGCCCAGCACCACGCCCGCCACCACGATCCCGATCATGGCGCCGCCCCGAGGTGCTCGTCACCGCTGGGCGCATGGTCGTTTCCCGGCCTGCCCTCGCCTGCCGGGTCGGGACGCCACCGGCCGACCATCGTCAGCGGCAGCGCGGCCAGCGAGAGCAGCACCGGCAGACCCGCCGGCAGCAAAGGGCTCAGCGCGACCGCGACCACCGCACCCACCACCGCGGCGAGCCTCGTGGAGCGGTCCTTGAGCGACGGCAGGATCAGCGCCAGCAGCACCGCGGGGAAGGCCGCGTCCAGGCCGAGGGCGTCGGTGTCCCGGATCGCCGCACCGCCGAAGGCCCCGGCGACCACGCCGACGTTCCAGCACGCGAATAGGGCGAGGCCGCACGCCCAGTAGGCTGCGCGGCGGCGGGCCGGATTCCGTTGGGACAGCGCGAAGGCGACGGACTCGTCGACCATCACGTGACTTCCGGCCATCCGGCGCAGCACGCCCGAGCCCAGCACGTCCCCCACGGCCAGGCCGAACGGGAGGTGACGGGCATTGACCAGCAGTCCCGCCGCCAGCGCGGCCAGCGGATTACCACCGGCCGCGACGATCGCCACGAACATGAACTGCGAGGCCCCGGCGAACACCACCAGGGACAGCAGCATCGGCAGCCAGATCGGCAGCCCCGAGGCGACCGTGATGGCGCCGAACGACAGGCCGACGATGCCGTCGGCCAGGCACACCAGGGCGATGTCCCGGGTGAGTTCGCGGCCCAGTCGGCCCGCCATCGTTCGCCAGATCGTACGCACGTATTCTATGATGAACCCGAGGCGACCGTTCGTCAAATCGGTCGGATCGTAGGATGGAGCGAACGACATGCGTGACGAGGGCCGGGCGCCGCTGGATGTGATCGCAGCGTCGCTGCAGCGCGAACGGCGACGTGCCGGAATGTCGCTGGGCGAGCTCGGTAGGCGCGCAGGTGTGGCGAAGTCCACCGTGTCGCAACTGGAATCGGGATCGGGCAACCCCAGTATAGAGACGCTCTGGGCGATCAGCACCGCGCTGGACGTCCCGTTCTCCCGGCTGGTGGCGCCTCCCCGCGGAGGTGTGCAGTTGATCCGGGCGGGCCAGGGCCCGGGTGTGCCCGCGGACAGCGCGACCTACGTGGCGACGGTGCTGTCCGCGTGCCCGCCGAATGCCCGACGCGACCTCTACCTGATCACCGCCGAGCCGGGCGCGGCGCGCGAGTCGGAGCCGCACCCGTTCGGCGTGGTCGAGCACGTGGTGATCGGGCACGGCCGGGCGCTGGTGGGGCCGATCGACGAGCCGATCGAGTTGGGCCCGGGGGACTACCTGGCCTACCCGGGGGACGAGCGGCACACCTTCCGTGCGCTCGAGGCGCACACCTTCGCCGTGCTGCTGTCCGAACACGTGTGACGCGACGGCGGCGGCGCGACCGGGCAAACAGCCCTTGTGACCGTCGACGCGTCGCTGTGCATCGGTCGGACTGGGTGATTCGCCGGAATAGGCGTTCCCGCGGGAACGTCTATTCGGACAAACAAGGCTCCGCTCGGGCGGATCATCCGTCGGCACCGGCGGGCCGGTCGATCGTGGCGCAGGGGGACCCGAGGGTTCGACGCCGTCATCCCAGCGCGACGGACTCCGATCCGGTCAGGCGTCCAGCACGCCGGACCGGGCGACCACCGGGGGCTCGGTCGACCACGGGAAGTTGATCCACCGGTCGGTGCGTCGCCACACGAAGTCCGGCTCGATGATCGAGTGTGGCTTGGCGTACAGCACGGCGGTGCGCGCCTCGGCGACGCTGCCCGCGCAGAACTCCCGCACCAGTTCGAGGGTCTTGCCGGTGTCGGCGACGTCGTCCACGATCAGCACCGCGGCGCCGGTCAGGTCGGCGGCGTCCAGGAACGGCGGCAGCATCACCGGCACGTCCAGCCGCTCGTCCACGCCGGTGTAGAACTCCACCGACAGCGTGAACAGGTTCTTGCAGTCCAGCGCGTAGGCGATCGACCCGGCCGGGATCAGCCCGCCGCG
>JBIQML010000044.1:0-14794 GCA_044463405.1 Nakamurella lactea
TGGAGATCGCGATGTCCCCGGTGCCCGGCGGCAGGTCCATCAGCAGCACGTCCAGGTCGCCCCAGAACACCTCGCCCAGGAACTGTTCCAGCGCCCGGTGCAGCATCGGTCCGCGCCACACCACCGCGGCGTTGCCCTGCACGAACATGCCGACGCTGATCACCTTCACGTCGTGCGCCACCGGCGGCAGGATCATGTCGTCCACCCGGGTGGGCCTGCTGGTCACGCCCATCATCCGGGGCACGGAGAAGCCGTACACGTCGGCGTCCAGCACTCCGACCGAGCGCCCGGTGGCGGCGATCGCGGCGGCCAGGTTCACCGTCACCGACGACTTGCCCACCCCTCCCTTGCCGGAGGCCACCGCGATCACCCGGGTCAGCGAGCCCGGCCGGGCGAACGGGATGTCGATGGTGGCGCCGCCACGCAGGTGGGTGCGCAGGGCCTTGCGCTGCTCCTCGCTCATCACGCCCAGGGTCAGGCGCACGTCGGTGACGCCGGGCACCGCCCGCACCGCGGCGGTCACGTCGCGCTCGATGGTGCCCTTGAGCGGGCACCCGGCGATGGTCAGCAGCACGGTCAACTCGACGACACCGTCCGGGGACACCGACAGCGACTCCACCATGTCCAGGTCGGTGATCGGCCGGCGGATCTCCGGATCCTTGACGGTGGCCAAGGCGGCCCGGACCTGGTCCTCGGTGACTGACATCGCCTGTTCCTTCGTCGTCGCGTGCGGCGCCGCGGCCATGCCGGGCGCGCCTGTCTGCTCCCGTCAGCGTACGGCGGGCACGCACCGGGCGGTCCGGGTCCGGTCTGTGCGGTTCGGCACGCTTGGGTTCGCCGATGCGGGTATGTGGGACCATAGAGACAACGTGCAGGTCCGAGACGAGGGAAGGGGCGCCGGTCATGTCATCACCGATGGGATTCCGGGCGCAGGGGGCCGTACCCAGCATGCCCACGCTGCCGACCGGATTCGCGGTCGCCGCCTACCCGACGTACGCCCAGGCGGCGCGGGCGGTGGAGTACCTGGCCAAGAACGACTTCTCCGTGCAGGACGTCACCATCGTCGGCACCGACCTGCAACTGGTCGAGCGGGTGACGGGCAAGCTGACGGCCGGGAAGCTGGCCGCTGCGGGAGCCGCCTCCGGCGCCTGGATGGGCCTGTTCGTCGGTCTGGTGATGACGTTCTTCTCCCAGGCCACCTCGCTGTTCCTGCTGATCGTGTTCACCATCGCGATCGGCGCCGTGTTCGGCGCCATCATGGGCTTCCTCGGCTATTCGATGACCAAGGGCCGCCGGGACTACACCTCGGCCTCGCAGGTGGTGGCCCGACGCTACGACGTGCTGTGCGAGCCGCGCAGCGCCGAGCAGGCCCGCACCCTGCTGTCCAAGATGGAGATGGGTCACCCGGCGCCCTGACCGTCCGGCAGGATGGCAGGCGATGACCGTCGACCTGCACACCCACACCGACTTCTCGGACGGCACCGACAGCCCCGCTGCGCTGATGGCGGCGGCGCGCGCCGCCGGGTTGACCGGCGTCGCGGTGACGGACCACGACACCACCGGCGGGTGGCAGGCGGCGGCGCTCGCCCGGCCGTCGGGGCTGACGCTGATCCGGGGCGCGGAGTTCTCCACCCACCTGCAGTACGGGGACGACCAGGTCAGCGTGCACCTGCTCGGCTACCTGTTCGACCCGGCCTCGCCGGGGCTGGCCGCCGAGATGACCCGGCTGCGGCAGGACCGCCTGGAGCGGGGCATGGCGATCGTGGACCGGATGGTCGCGGCCGGCCTGCCGGTGTCCCGGGAGCAGGTGCTGGACATCGCCGGGGGCGCCCCGGTCGGGCGCCCGCACATCGGACGGGCGCTGGTGGCGGCCGGCCTGGTCGGCAGCGTGAGCGAGGCGTTCGCGTCCTACCTGTCCTGGCGCGGCCCGTACTACGTGCGCAAGGCCGACACCGAGTTGCTGGGCGCCATCGCGCTGGTGCGGGATGCTGGGGGAGTTCCCGTGATCGCCCACCCCCGCTCCCGCGGCGCGGCGCGGGTGATGGACGAGGCGACGCTGACGTCGCTGGCCGACGCCGGGCTGGCCGGCATCGAGGTCGACCACCCCGACCACGACGGCGCCGATCGCGAGGACCTGCGCCGGATCGCCGCCCGCCTCGGGCTGATCGCCACCGGATCGTCGGACTATCACGGCACCAACAAGCGGACCCGCATCGGGCAGGAGCGGTGCTGCCCGGAGGTGGTGCAGGCCATCGTGGCGGCCTCCTCCGGCGTGACCGGACTGCTCGGGCCGGGGGTGTAGCCGGATGGACACGGCGCCGCTTCCCCCCGTGCAGCACGGGCCGGACTTCCCGCCCGGACCCGACGACCCGACCGACCGGCTCCCGGCGGTCCCCGGCGACCCGGCCCCCGCGGGGGGCGAAGCGGTCTCGGGTGGCGGGCTCGAGCCGGGCCCGTTGCTGCGGACCGTGGAGGTGGTGGCCGGGCTGCTGTCCGGCGGGCTGCTGATCCTCGGCCTGGCGCTGCTGGCGCTGCAGCTGCTGGCGCCCGAGTTGGCGCCCGGCACCGGCCTGGCCACGCCGAGCGGGCCGGGCTGGTGGCGGGTGGCCGCGCAGCTCGGTGTGGCGATCGCCGGCGAGCTGGTGGTGCTGGCGCGCCGCCGGGCCTCCCGCCGGTGGCGCTACCTGCTGGCATCGATGGTGATCGTGGCCGTCCTGGCGGTGCTGTGGTTCGCCTGGTGGGCGTGATCGCGCGGCGGCACGGGCTGCACAGCGCGAATTGCTGCTGTGCTCCCCGCAGAACTGTTGTCCACCTTCGGCGGTCGCCGTGACCGAGTGCGCCTCGGGGGCGGGCCCTGACGGGGTGCCCGTCGGGGGTCAGCGCTGGCCGGTCAGCCCGACGACGGTGCCGCCGCGGACCTCCACGATCATGTCTCCGACCGCGGTGGCGTCGACCCTGCCGGTGTAGCCGCCGCGCGGCACGTCGATGGTGCGCCGGACGGTGCCGTTGTCGACGCCCCGGACGGCCAGCCCGGCCGCGGTGGGCACCAGGATCGTTGCGCCGACGTGCGCCGGCAGGCCGGCGGCGTCCGGCGCGACCCAGTCCAGCACCGGACTCTGCTCGGTGGTGGTTCGCGGCTGCGAGGAACTGGTCGTGGCGGCCTCGCCGGTGGGTGGCGCGCTGGTGGTGGTGGCGGTGACGCGGACGGTCACCGGTTCCGCCGACACGGACAGCAGGTGGTGGCCGATCAGCGTGTACCGGCGGTCCTGGTAGACCACCGACGGGGTGATGCCGGCCTTGGCGGTGGCGGCGATCTCGGCGGCCGAGACGTCCACCGGGGTGCGGGAGATCTCCGTGCCGGCGCTGTCGTAGACCACCATGGCCGGGCTCGGCCTGCTGACCAGGACCGCGGCCCGGTCGGGGGTGATGCCCACGATCACCGCGGCCGGGCTGTGGGTGTCGATGGTGGCCTTGGGCGGGGAGTGGTTCGCATCCCAGCCCTTGGTGCCCACGTCGGGGGCATCGTCCGGGGTCGGCCAGTGGAGCACCAGGTTCGCCGCGTCGGGGTTGTCGGTGCAGTGCTCGACGGTGGCCAGTTGCAGGTCGGTGACGGCGGCGTCGGAGAACGTGCAGCCCAGGTGCGGGCCGTCGGAGTTCACCGGGTTCGGCTGGTTCCCGTACCGGATGGTGGCCACCAGGTCCCAGCGCCAGAGCTCCAGGTAGTCGTGACCGACCCAGCCGGCGTAGGGGGCGCCGAAGATCATCTGCCCGCCGAGCTCGTTCGGGGAGGTGCGCTGGTAGACCCGCGCGCCGGTGTTCGGGTCCAGCGTGGTGACCTGCGAGCACCAGCCGTTCTTGGCGTAGACGGTGACGATGCCGTGCAGGCCGGTGGCCTCGGTGGGATCGGTGGGGACGGTGTCGCCGGAGGCGATGCCGCACAGCGTGCGGTTGGAGCGCGAGTAGCTCCACACCCTCTTCCCGGTGCTGACGTCGTGGCCGATCACCGCGTGCTGGTCGGCGGTGACGACGGTGCCGTACACCGACGCGATGGCGCCGTAGCGCGGATCGGTGCCGAGCGTCCAGCGCTCGGTCAGGTGGGTGGGCACGCCAGTCGGCGGTGCGGGCGTGCTGGGCACCTGCGATCCGGAGGCGGTGTCGTCCGCGGTAGCGCGGAAGTCGCTGCCCTGCCAGAGGACGATCGCCACCACCAGCACCACGACGGCGATCAACGCGCCGACCGCCGCGTCGATCCTGCGGCGGGTCCGGCGGGGCAGCGTCACGTGACGAGCGTACTGATCAGTCCTGGGTAGCCGGTGCCGGTGACCCGCCACGGGTCCGGCGACGCCGGCGACGGGGCCGCGGCGACTGCGTCGACCCCGACGGCTGCTGCCCGGAGGGGGCGCCGCCGGACTCGCCGGAGCGCTCGCTGCGAGGCCCGTCACCGCCGGTGGCGGCCGGTGTGCGGGCTCCGTCACCGCCACTGCGCTGCCGACCCCGTCCACCGCGGCGACCATTGCGCCCGCCGCGCTCGCCGCCATGCCGGCCGTCGCTGCCGCGGTGCTCGCCGTCCCGCCGATGCCGGCCGGTCTCGCCGATGTCCTCCACCTTCTCGGCCGCCAGCCCGGCACGGGTGCGGGCCGACCGGGGCAGCCGTCCGGTGACGTCCTCGGGGATGTCCAGATCGGTGCGCAGGTGCGCCGAGGAGGAGTAGGTCTCGGCGGGCTCGTCGTGGCCCAGCGTCAGCGCCGCGTTGATCAGCTTCCAGCGGGGCACGTCGTCCCAGTCGACGAAGGTGACGGCGATGCCGGAGTGGCCGGCCCGCCCGGTGCGGCCGATGCGGTGGATGTAGGTCTTCTCGTCCTCCGGGCACTGGTAGTTCACCACGTGCGTGACGTCCTCGACGTCGATGCCCCGCGCCGCCACGTCGGTGGCCACCAGCACGTCGACCTTGCCGGAGCGGAACGCGCGCAGCGCCTGCTCCCGGGCGCCCTGGCCGAGGTCGCCGTGCACCGCGGCGGCGGCGAACCCGCGATCGGTGAGCTCGTCGGCGACCTTGGCGGCGGTGCGCTTGGTGCGGGTGAATACCATGGTCAGGCCGCGGCCGCGGGCCTGCAGGATGCGCGCCAGCATCTCCACCTTGTCCAGCGCGTGCGCCCGGTAGACGAACTGCGTGGTGGTCTTGTGGATCACCGAGTCGGCGGGCAGCTCGGCCCTGATGTGGGTGGGCTGCACCATGAAGGTGCGGGCCAGGGTGATGATCGGGCCCGGCATGGTGGCCGAGAACAGCATGGTCTGCCGCCGGGTGGGCACCATGCCCAGCACCCGCTCGATGTCCGGCAGGAAGCCGAGGTCCAGCATCTCGTCGGCCTCGTCCAGCACCAGCACGCCGATCTTTCCGAGCTGCAGGTTCCCGGAGTTGGCCAGGTCCAGCAGCCGGCCGGGGGTGCCGATGATGACGTCGACGCCGGCCTGCAGGGCGGCGATCTGAGGCTCGTAGGCCCGGCCGCCGTACACCGCCGCGACCGACAGGCGCAGGTTCTTGGCGGCGTCGGCCACGTCCCGGGCGACCTGCACGCACAGCTCGCGGGTGGGCACCATCACCAGGGCCCGCGGCGCCCGACCTGCGGGAAGCGCCCCGGTCGGGTCGGTCTCCCGGGACTGCTCGGCCAGCCGCTGCAGCAGCGGCACGCCGAAGCCCAGCGTCTTGCCCATGCCGGTGCGGGCCTGGCCGATCAGGTCGTGGCCGTCCAGCGCGATCGGCAGGGTGAGCGCCTGGATGGCGAAGGTGCGCTCGATCCCGGCGTCGGCCAGGGCGGTGACGATGCGCTGGTCCACGCCGAGCTCGGCGAAGGTGGGGGAGGTGTCGGCGACGGGCGCGTCGCCGGCCAGCGCGTGGGAGGTGGCGGCCGCGTCGTCGTCGATACCGGTGACGGAGGGGCCCGCGGGCTCCTCCGTCGGACGATGCGCAGCGTCGGTCGAGGTGGTTGTGGTCATGCGGGTGCCAATGCCTTTCCGTCGGCTCGCGCGCGTTCACACGAGCCGGGCCGGTGTGGATCTGTTCCGGCCGACGACCCCCCGAGGATCATCGGAGTCGATATCGTCCGACGTGGGGCGGCCTGATGGCGACGCACGCACATGTCTGCGGTGCCCGGTGGCACCGCTACCGAGCACAGTCTACGCCAGACGGGGGACGGCGCGGGTGCGACGGGCCGCGGCGTGGGCGAGGTCACGCCGGCGGCGCGGGGCGGGCGAGGGATTAGGCTCGGGGGTCGGCAGCGTCGGGCGCGAGCGTCGGGAACGGGGAGCGGAATGGCGGAACGGCAACCCGGGGGCCCCGCGGGGACGCGGCTGGAGACCGCGGGCTCGCCGGACGCCGGGTCCGGGTCGCCGGAGTCCGCTGCCGCTGCCCCGGAGTCCGCTGCCGGATCTCCGGAGGCCGCCGCCGGGTCGCCGGAGCCGCCCGCCCCGGACTCGGAGGCGGTCGTCGACCTGCTGGGCGTGCTGGCCTACGGCGAGCTGTCGGCCTTCGACCGGATGGCCGCCGACGCCCGGTACGCGCCGACCCTGCCCGGCCGGATCCAGCTGTCCGAGATGGCGGCCGCCGAGCTGGGGCACTTCCGGCGGCTCGCCACGCATCTGGGCCGGCTCGGGGTGTCCGTCGAGCAGGCCATGATGCCGTTCGTGGCGCCGTTCAACGCGTTCCACGACTCGACCGCCCCGCATTCCTGGCTGGAGTCTCTGGTGAAGGCGCATGTCGGCGACGGGCTGGCGGCGGACTTCTACCGGGAGATCGCCGAGTGGCTGGATCCGGACACCCGGGAGCTGGTGTTCACCGTGCTGGCGGACACCGGGCACTCGGCGTTCGCGGTGCGGGAGGTGCGCAAGGCGTGCCAGGCCGACCGCCGGCTGGCCGGGCCGCTGGCGCTCTGGGGCCGGCGGCTGCTGGGGGAGGCGCTCACCCAGGCGCAGTTCGTGGTCGCGGACCGGGACCGGCTCGCGGAATTGATCATCCGCGGATCCGGCGACCTGTCCGGCATCGGGGCGCTGTTCCGCCGGCTGCAGCACGGGCACGGCGAGCGCATGAAGTCCCTCGGCCTGGCCTGAACGGCCGTGCCCGGCGCCGGTCCATTCGGCGGGGTGCGGGGCGAACTCGGCGATGCCCGTCCCTTTGATCAGGCCGGGTCGATCGGCGCGGGCCGAGTCGATCAGCGCGCCGATCAGGCGGTGACGAGGTCCAGGTGAGGCACGCCCGGGGTGTCGAACCCGAGGATCTGCCCGAGGAAGCTCAGCTCGGCCTGCAGGGTGGCGATCTGCGCGGACGCGGCCCGGAACCCGTGGCTCTCCTCCGGGAACACGATCAGCGCGTGCCGCACCCCCCGTTCCGCGGCTGCCACGCGGAACGCCTCCGCCTGGTCGGGGGTGACGATCGGGTCCTTGCCGCCCTGCAGCAGCAGCACCGGGATGCGCAGCCGGTCGGTGTGTGCCAGCGGGGACGCGGCGAACCAGCCCTCCGGATCGGGGCCCAGCAGGCTGTCGGTGTAGCGGGCCTCGAAGTCGTGCGTGCCGTCGGCCAGTGCCCGTGCGTCCGCCACTCCGAACAGCGAGATGCCGGCGGCGAACGGCGACTCGCCGCCCAGCAGCTCGTCCGATGCCGTCAGCACCGACAGCACCGTCCAACCCCCGGCGGACCCGCCCTCGATCACCACCGATCCCGGGGCCGCCGTGCGGTCCGCGACCAGCGCGCGGGCCACCGCCGCGGCATCCGCGACGTCCACCCGACCCCAGGCGTGCCGCAGCCGGTTCCGGTACGCCCGGCCGTACCCGGAGGAGCCGCCGTAGTCCAGGCCGACCACGCCGATGCCGCGGCTGGTGAAGAACGCCGTGGTGGCCGACGGCAGCCGGGAGAACCGGCCGGTCGGCCCGCCGTGCACCATCATCAGGTACGGCGCCGTGCCGGGTTCGGCGGTGTGCTCGGGATGCGTCGGCGGGTACACCACCGCGTGCACGCCCTGCACCGTGATCGGGCGCGCCGGCGGCCGGAACTCGTCGGGGATGTCGGTCTCGGGGTCGGCGGCCAGCCGCAGATCCGTGGCGCGCCAGCGCGTTCCGTCCGGCTCCAGCACCGAGACCCGGGCGGTGACGGTGTCTCCGCCGACCACCAGCGCCAGGCGACCGGCGCCGTCGGCGTGCAGGTCCGAGCAGCTCGTCCAATCCGGGTCCAGCGGTTGCACGGACCCGCCGGGCTGGAGCACGCCCGGCGTCCCGCCCCTGGTGACGATCAGCCGCCCGTCGGGCAGCTGCGCCCATCCGCGTGGGCCGAGAACCCAGGCCGGGCCGGCGAACTCGGCATCGTCGTGGGACAGCCAGCGCGGTTCGCCGGCCGCCGGATCGATCAGCACCGGACGCCACCAGCCGTGCTCGTCGGACATCGCCAGGACCGACCCGGCGTCCGGACCGGAGATCAGGAATCCGGGGTCGGCGACGCTGATCCCGTCACCGCCCGCGATCAGCCGGTCGGTATCCGATTGCTCGCCCCCCGCGGCGTCGCTCGCGGTTTCAGCGCGCCCCGAGCCGTCCAGCTCGACCAGGTGCAGTTCCGTTTCGTCCCAGGGCATGTTCGGGTGGTTCCAGCGCAGGTACAGCAACCGATCGCCGTCCTCGGACAGTCGAGGGGCGCCGAAGAAGTCCGCGCCGGACGCGAGTTCCACCATGGCGGAGGGGTTCTCGACGGCCGAGCCGTCCAGCGGGATCGCCACCACCGAGCGGCGGACGGTGCGGTAGGTGCCGTCCCCGTGGTGCTCCTCGCGGACCGCGATGATCCGGTGCCGAGCCGCGTCCAGGGACAGGTCCGCCCAGCGCAGGCCGGTCGGCCGATCCGGTGCCGGCACCAGCGGCCGGGGCGCGGGGTCGCCGCGCGGTCCGTCACCGCCGGAGCCGCCCGGCAGCAGGTACAGCCGCTGATCGGTGAACTCGACGAACACCAGGTCGTACCCGGTGCCGCTCCCCGAGCGCGAGGCGCCCGGCACCGGCAGGAACGCCACCCCGCCGTACTCGTGCACCCGGGTGCGCGCGTTGTACGGGGCGGGCAGCACGTCCCGGACGTCTCCCGAGCCGTCGAGTGCCCTGGCGCACACCACCACCCGGCCCGATTCCTCCGGCCGGCCCTCCGACCACCAGACCTCGTCACCGGCGAAGGCGCAGGCGGACAGCGAGCGGCGCCCGCGGACCGCATCGGCGGGCGAGATGGGGGAGGGCCAGGAGCCAGGGGGCGGTGACGGGGCGGCGCCCGTGGTGTCGGTCATGCTGACATGGTGGCGCACGCCGAGGGCCGCGGCAGCCGCGACCCCGCCGCGTGGCACACCTACTGTGAAGGGATGTCGCCGGTCACCGCAGCGCTCCGCGATCCCGCGCACCGGGTGTCGACGCGTGCCCCGTTGGTCTGGGCGGGAAGCGCCGTCGTCCGGTGCGTCGTGATCGCCGGAGTACTGGTGCTGATCACCGCAGGGTGGCACTGGTTCGCCCTGCCGGGCTGGATCTGGCCGGTGTATGCGGCGGGGGCAGCCTGCTATTGCGCGGTGATGCCGGTCTTCCGGTACCGGGTGCATCGCTGGGAGGTCACCGACGGCGCCGTCTACACCCAGACCGGCTGGCTGACGCGGGAGCGCAGGGTCGCGCCGATGTCGCGGGTGCAGACGGTCGACTTCACCCAAGGACCCCTGAGCCGGTTGCTCGGACTGGCCGCCGTCCGGGTGACCACCGCATCCGCGCAGGGTCCGCTGCACATCGTGGGGCTCACCCGCGAGACCGCCACCGAGGTCGTGTCGGAGCTGACCAGGCGCACGGCCGACCAGCCGGGCGATGCGACGTGAGCGCAGACCCGCTGGCCCGCGAGCAGACCTGGCGGCGGCTGGATGCCCGCATGTTGCTGGTGCACCCGGTCAACGAGGTGGTGCGCTTCCTGCCCGCCCTGATCGGCGTGTTCCTGATCGGCAACTCGCTGGACGGCGACAGCTGGTGGCACTTCGTGGCGGTCGGGGTGCCGGTCACCCTTGGCCTGCTGCGCTACGCGACCACCAGCTACCGGATCGCCGACGGTCAGCTCCAACTGCGCCGGGGTCTGCTCGTCCGAACCCAGCTGACCGCCCGGCTGGACCGGATCCGCACCATCGACCTCACGGCGTCGCCGATCCACCGCATGCTCGGGCTCGCCAAGGTCGAGATCGGCACCGCCGGCTCGGGCCAGGGCGGCAACGATCGGATACGGCTGGACTCGCTGGCGCTGCCACACGCGCGGGCCATGCGGGCGGCCCTGCTGCACCGCGCCGTTCCGGAACCGCCGGCCGGCGTCCAGCAGGTTGCCGACGGTCAGGCGGACACCGCTGCGGTCGCCGGCGAGGACACCGCTGCGGCCGACGACGTCCTGATGCGGCTCAACCCGCGGTGGGTTCGTTACGCGCCGCTGACCAGCTCCGGCCTGGTGGTCGCGGCCGCCGTCGCCGGCGCCTCGAGCCAGTTCGCCGGCCCGCTGATCGACCGGCTGATCCATGGGACCGATCTCGTCGCGGGCTCGCCGATCGGCCTGATCGTCGTCGGGGCGCTGCTGGCGTTCGTGCTGGTCATCTCGGTGCTCTCGCTGATCGGCTACCTGCTGAGCTATTGGGGATTCGTGCTCTCCCGGGACCGGGCGGGCCGAAGCTTCCACGTCACCCGCGGCCTGTTGACCTCGCGCGAGACCAGCGTCGACGTCGCCCGGGTACGCGGCGTCGAGCTCCATGAGCCGCTGGGGCTCCGGCTCGCGGGCGCGGCGCGGCTGTCCGCGATCGGCACCGGCATGAGCAAGCGCGAGGCGGGGGTCGCGCCGATGGTGCCGCCGGCCCCGCGCCGGGTCTCCCTCGGCGTCGGCGCGCTGGTGATCGGTGACCCCCGAACCCTGGACATGCCGCTGCAGGACCACGGCGCCCGGGCGGTGCGCCGGCGGTACGCGCGCGCCCTGACCCTCGCCCTGCTGCTCGCGGCCGCCTGGACCGTGCTGGTGCTGCTGCAGGGATGGAATCCCTGGCTGTTGCTGGCCGGTGCCGTGCCCCCGGTGGTCGCGGTGCCGCTGGCCGGCGATCGGGCGCGCCGGCTCGGGCACGCCCTGACATCGGACTACCTGATCACCCGCGCTCACAGCCTGCGCGGCCGGCGTGCCGTGCTGCTGCGCGATGGCATCATCGGCTGGAACGTCCACCAGACCTACTTCCAGCGCCGAGCCGGCCTGGTGACGCTGACCGCCACGACCGCCGCGGGCAAGCAGGGCTACCGCGTCTACGACGTCCCGGAGCCGGTCGCAATGATGCTGGCGGACGCGGCGGTGCCCGGGCTGCTGACACCGTTCCTGGTGGACACCACGGTCGACGCGACAGCGGTCGACGGCACAGCGGTCGACGCCACCGCGGTCCACACGAGGGATGGGGTATAACCGTTGGAAGCCAGCACGTTTCGCAAGGAACGGGTCGGTGCGCCGGACGGCTTCTTCGGCGCCGAGGCGGCCGGGCTGCGCTGGCTGGCGGCGGCCGGCGCCGCCGGCGGTGCGCGCATCGCCCGGGTGATCGACGTCGGTGACGAGTTCGTCGAGATCGAGCGCATCGAACAGGTGACGCCCACCCGGGCGGCCGCGGAGCAGTTCGGTCGTGCGCTGGCCGTGACGCACCAGGCGGGGGCGGGCGCGTTCGGGACGCCGCCGGAGGGCTGGGGCGGTCCGTGCTACATCGGCCGGCAGGCGTTGCCCATGGGCAGCCACCAGGCCTGGGGCGCCTTCTACGCCGAGCTGCGGCTGCGGCCGTACGCCGATGCGGCGTATCGGATCGGGAACCTGGACGGTGACGGGTATTCGGCGGTCCGCGCGGTCTGTGATCGCCTGGGTGCCGGCGATTTCGACGACGGGACGCCGCCGGCACGGATCCACGGCGACCTATGGGCCGGCAACGTGCTGTTCGACGCGGCGGGCGTGGTGCTGATCGACCCGGCCGCGCACGGCGGGCACCGCGAGACCGATCTGGCGATGCTGGCGCTGTTCGGGGCACCGCAACTGGAGACCATGCTGAACTCGTACGCCGAGTCGGCAGCGTTGGATCGCGGCTGGCGCGGCCGGATCGGATTGCACCAGCTGCACCCGCTGCTGGTGCATGCCGTCAGCCACGGGCCGTCCTACGGTGCGCAGGCCGCCCGGGTCGCCCTCCGGTACGCCTGATCGCCGGCCGGCCGGGCCTCGGTCCCGGACCGGCGCTCCGGTCGAGCGCCGGCCCCTTCCGGTTCCGGGCGGATCCTCGCCGTGCCCCGCGCGCACCGGGATGGCACGATAGCGGCATCCTGATCACGCAGGGTGGCCCTACCACGGGGAGACCGGCATGGCGCGCAAGATCATTCTGGACTGTGACCCCGGGCACGACGACGCCGTCGCCATGATCCTGGCCCACGGCAACCCCGAGATCGAGCTGGTGGCGGTGACCACCGTCGGCGGCAACCAGACGCTGGAGAAGGTCACCCGCAACGCCCTGTCGGTGGCCACCGTCATCGGGCTGACCGGCGTGCCGATGGCGGCCGGCTGCGCCCGGCCGCTGGTGCGGGACGTCGAGGTCGCCGAATCCATCCACGGGGACAGCGGGATGGACGGGCCCCGGCTGCGGGAGCCGACCACGGTGCTCGACACGCGGCACGGCGTCGACCTGATCATCGACACGATCATGGAGCACGAGCCGGGCGAGATCACGCTGGTGCCCACCGGACCGCTGACGAACATCGGCATGGCGGTCCGCAAGGAGCCCCGCATCGTGCCGAGGGTCCGCGAGGTCGTGCTGATGGGCGGGGGCTACCACGTCGGCAACTGGAGCGCCGTCGCCGAGTTCAACATCAAGGTCGACCCGGAGGCGGCGCACATCGTGTTCAACGAGCCGTGGCCCGTCACCATGGTCGGGCTCGATCTCACGCACCAGGCGCTGGTGACCCCGGAGGTGACGGCCAAGGTCCGCGCGGTCGGGACGACCCCGGCCACCTTCGTGCTGGAACTGTTCGACTTCTTCGCCGCCTCCTACCGCGACGCCCAGGGATTCGAGTTCCCGCCGGTGCACGATCCGTGCGCGGTGGCGTACGTCATCGATCCCGAGGTGGTGACGGTGCGCCGGGCGCCCGTCGACATCGAGTTGACCGGCGCGCTCACGGTCGGCATGACGGTGGCCGACTTCCGGGCGCCGGCTCCGGACGACTGCCACACCCAGGTCGCCGTCACCCTCGACCACACCCGGTTCTGGGACCTGGTCGTCGACGCGCTGCGACGGATCGGCCCGGTCGAGTCGTGACCGGGCCTGCCGCCGGGCCGGGATCCGAACCGGACATGGTGGCGCACCAACGGGTCTCGGCCGCCGCGCTGCTGGTGGCGCTGCTCGCGGCGTGCATCGCCTTCCAGCTCAACGCGAGCATGCTCAGCCCGGTGCTGTCCACCATCGCGGACGAGCTGCACACCACCGACGACGCGGTCGGCCTGACCCAGACCGCGTTCTTCACCGCGGCGGCGCTGTTCTCGCTGTTCCTGCCGCGGCTGGGAGATCTGATCGGCCGCAAACGGGTGCTGACCGGGATGCTCCTCGTGATGGCCCTCGGCTGCGTGCTCGCGGCGGTCGCGCCGACCATCCAGGTGCTGTTCGTGGCGCGGGTCATCCAGGGCGTCACCGGACCGGTCGTCCCGTTGGCGCTGATCATGCTGCGGCACGAGATCACCGACAACAAGAAGTACGGCACCATGATGGGCGTCGTCACCGCCGTGAACGGCGGCGTCGCCGGGGTGGACGCGCTGGCGGGCGGGTATCTGGCCGAGCGGTTCGGATTCCATTCGGTGTTCTGGGCGATGGCGGTGGTGGCCGGCATCGCTGCGGCGCTGCTCGCACTGCTGACGCCGGAGTCCCGGGCCGAGGTCACCGGTCGGATGGACTGGCCCGGCGTCACCGTGCTGGTCGTGGCGGTCGGCGCGACCCTGATCGCGTTCAACGAGGCGGGCAAGCTCGCCGGCGCGAACTGGACCCTGGTCGCGGTCCTGATCGTGGTGGCCGCGGTCGGCTACTGGTCGTTCTGGCACGTCGAGGACCGGCGGCGGCACCCGCTCGTGGAGACCCGGCACCTCCGCCAGCGGGGCACCTGGGCGCTGCTGCTGACCACGCTGCTCACCATGACCGGGGTGTTCGCCGTGATGAACGGGCTGCTGCCCGCCCTGGCGCAGGATGACCACGTCGGGCTCGGCATGGGGGCCGGACAGTCGGCCTGGTGGACGCTGACGCCGTACGCGCTCGCCGGGCTGGCGATGGGTCCGTTCGCGGGCCGGCTGGCCAGCACGGTCGGATACCGGACGATCCTGCGGCTCGGCATGGCCGGCACGGTGGCCGGCGTGGTCGTCCTGGCCCTCACCGCCGGCGCCACCAGTGAGGCCCTGGTGCTGGCGCTGTCCATCGCGATCGGCATCACCTACGCGGGGACGGTGAACATCATGCTCAACGGGCTGGGCATCGTGCTGTCTCCGAAGGAGAATCCGGGCTTCCTGCCCGGAATGAACGCCGGTGCGTTCAATCTCGGCGCCGGGCTGAGCTTCGCGATCCTGTACGCCGTGTTCACCGCGCTGGCGCCGGCCAGTCCGACCTCCGCGGTGAACTACGTGATCGCCATGCTGGTCGGCGCCGTCATCATCGCGCTCGGGTTCGCGTCCTCGTTCCTGATCCCGCGCCCGGCCGACGCCGAGGTGCGGGACGAGGAGGATCCCGCGACGGTG
>JBIQML010000045.1:0-7837 GCA_044463405.1 Nakamurella lactea
CGCACCACACCCCCGCGGCCGGTGCGCGCGCGCTCGTGCAGCTTGCTCACCACGCCGAACGCGCCGTACATGCCCGAGAGCAGGTCGGAGATCGGCACGCCCACCTTCGTCGGAGTGTCCGGGTCCGGGCCGGTCATGGACATCAGACCGCCCTCCCCCTGGGCGATCTGGTCGTATCCGGCGCGCCCGCCCTCGGGCCCGTCGTGCCCGAACCCGGAAATCGACAGCACCACCAGCCCCGGGTTGAGCTCCATCAGCCGGTCCATCGGGAAGCCGAGCCGGTCCAGCACGCCGGGACGGAAGTTCTCGCACAGCACGTCGCTGCGCCGGATCAGTTCGGTGAGCGCGTCCCTGCCGGCGTCGCTCTTCAGATCGAGCGTCACGGACAGCTTGTTCCGGTTGCAGGACAGGAAGTAGGTGGAGATCGGTTCGGCGTCGGACTGCCGTCCGGCGGCGTCGATGGCGGGGCCACCGGTGACGGGGTCGTCGCTGACGGGGTCGCCGGTGTCGGCGGGCGACCCGGCCGGGGCGGTGACGAACGGCGGACCCCAACCCCGGGTGTCGTCACCGTGCCCCGGGGTCTCGATCTTGATCACCCTGGCGCCCAGGTCGCCGAGCATCATGGCGGCATGCGGCCCGGCCAGTGCCCGGGTCAGGTCCAGCACGGTGATGTCCGACAGGGGCCCCGTCGCGCCTTCCGATGTCACGGTCGCTCCTCGCTGATCATCGACTCGTCCGCGTCTGCCGGCGCGCACCCCGTCGGGGCCGTGCATGCGGACGCGGTCTTCGGCTACGAGCCTAGGCAGCGGCGACCTGCCGGTCGTCGGTGCGGGTGCACCACGATCAGCACGCGCCCTTGTCACTTCTGGGCGGGGCGCTCAGCCGTCGGCGCTCCTACGCGCCGCCCGGGACGTGGTGCGCAGGTACACCACGGCGCTGATCAGCAGCAGCACGCCGACCACGATGAACGTCACCGCACGCGGCATGGCCGACAGCGACCGGGTGTCGAACAGCAGCAGCTTCGCCACCGCCAGCCCTGCCAGCACCAGCCCGCCGATCCGCAGCACCACCTGCCGGAACCCCTGCCAGAGCAGCAGCAGGCCGGCGACGGTGATCAGCGCCGTCACGGCCACCTGGCCACCCTGGTATCCGGACTCGGTCGGCGAGATCGCGTAGGCCAGCACCATCGTCACCGCCAGCAATCCGTAGATGGCCACCACCACGCAGGCCACCAGGGACCAGGTCAGCTGGTAGGTCCGGGCCGGGCCCCTTGCCGTGCACCGGATGACCGCCCACCATGCCACCGCGGCCATCACGATCACGGCCAGGCCGGTCGGCAGCACCACCGCCCACGCCCGGTACTCCAGACCGGCCGGGCCGAGCAGGCCGTCGATGCTCAGCGAGTTCGGCGGTCGCCAGCCCAGCAGGTCGTCCGGGTGCACCACCGTTCCGGTGGACAGCAGCGCCACCAGCCCCGCGGCGAGCCCCGGCCAGAGCAGCCGCACCGATCGGCTGGCCGCCGCCACGGCCAGCGCCACGGCGCCCAGCATGACCCAGGCCACGCCACGCGCGTCACCGCCGATCGCCCGCAACAGCGCGACGGCCGCCAGCACGATCGCCGAGGACCACGCCGTCACCGTCACCACGGTGGGTCGCAGCGCCGCCTCACGCCACCCCACCCAGGCCAGCAGCCCGAAGATCAGTGCCAGCACGCCCGCCGCGATCGCCGCCGCTCCATCGGGCCGATCCGCCGGATCCAGCCGGACCAGCGCGAGGATCAGCAGCCCGGCGCTGGCCCCGATGGACAGCGTGGCGATCACCGAGTCCGCCTGCGCCTGGGCCCGAATGCGCTGGTGCGCGTGGAAATCCGCGTAGTCGCGCGCCACCTGGGCAGGGTCGCGGGACGGCGCCCGGAGCGGGAACGGCCCGGGATCGGAGATCGCCCGACCGGTCAGCCAGCGGGTCAGCATCGTCGCCCAGGTCACCGCGGCGATCACGACGACCACCAGCAGCCGGGCGGGGGTGGAGGGGTGCGCGACGATCCCGGTCAGGCAGATCAGCGCGGCAGCCAGGCCCGCCCCCGCCCAGCAGAGCAGGCCGACGCCGAGCAGCAGGCACAGCGCTCCGCCCGCCAGCATGATGGCCTCGAACACCAGCACCGCGTCCGTGACGCCGCCGCCGACCGCTGGCGCCAGCATTCCGCTGGCCAGGAATGCCGACCCTGCCAGCCACGGGTCGTGCCACGATCGGGACAGCTGCACGGCGACCGTGACGATCAGCGCCGATCCGGCGAAGCCGACGATCGGCGGCACCAGGCCCGCCAGCCGGACGGCGCCCACCACCGTCAGGTACTCCACGGCCAGGCCGGTGCAGGCGACGGTGACGCCCAGCGCCGACCGTTCGGGGTCGCGATGCAGCAGCACGCCACCCACGCACAGCGCGATGCCCAGCACCAGGCCGATGATGACGCGCGCGGTGGCGCTCAGTCCGCCCTGCTGGGCGGCGATGACCAGGAGCAACACGATGCCCAGCACGGTGACGCCGCCGCCCACCCAGCCGAGCACCTTGAGCCCCGCGGTGTCCGCCCAGGAACCGGGTGGGCGCGGGACCGGTCGGCGACCGGCCGAGCCGGACGCGAGCGGTGTGGACACTGGTGGCGATGCGAGGGCGGACGGCGGTGGGGACGCGAACGTTGCCGCCGGTGGCGGTGACGGAACCACGGGGGGCGGCAGCCCGGGCGGCGGGGTCCCGAACTGTGAAGTCCCCGGGTGCCATCCGGGCGGTGGGGCGGCCTGCCGGCGGAATTCGGGCCGCGGAACGGTCCCCTGCGGCGGGGTGGCCGGGCGCCGTCGGGCGCGCCGTCGCCTGCCCTCAGCACCCGACCGACCTGGGCGGCGGCATCCCCCAACTCGCCGGCGATCCGGGTCAGCGACCGCTGCAGGTCGCGCAGTGCCTCGCGAAGCTCGTCGTCCCTGTCGCCGCTCATGCCACCCTCCGGATCGGGCCGCCGGTCCCGGCGTTCCGTAGAGGTTAGAAGATTGGGCGGGCCAGGCGGTTCCCGTTGTTCACAAGGCGCTGGTCACGGGCACGGGGAGTGCTGGATGACCCACTGCCGCCAGCCGGTCGGTGACCGGCCCAGCAGCGCGGCCAGCACGGTGGGGATTCCGCACAGCCCGTGCGCGTCGTCGTAGTCGAACATGGCCTGCAGCCGACCACCAGCGGCGTGCTCGAGGGTGGGCCGCCGGTCGGACTCACCAGTCGCCGACCGCCCCGTCCGGATAGAACACCCGCTGCAGGATCTCCGGCTGGTAAGGGTGCTTGGCGATCTCCTTCTCGTTGAGTTCGATGCCGAGCCCCGGCTTGTCGTGCGGGTGGGCGAGCCGGCCGTCACGGTCGACCGGGTGAGCGTCCGTCACGATGTCCTCCCGCCACGGGACGTCGGAGTGCACCGATTCGCAGATGATGTAACCGGGCTGGCTGAATCCGAACTCCAGCGAGGCCGCGGTGCTGACCGGCCCCTGCGGGTTGTGCGGCGCCAGGCTGATCCGGTACGCATCGGCCATGGCGGCCACCTTGCGCGCCTCCGTGAGGCCCCCGCAATGGGTGATGTCCAGCTGGCAGACGTCCATGGCGGCCGCCTCGAACAGCGCCCGGAACTGCTGCTGACCGATCACCCGCTCGCCGGTGGCGATCGGCGTGCTGGTGGCGGCGTTGATCCGGGCCAGCCCGTCCACCGACTCGGGCCAGCACGGCTCCTCCAGGAACAGCAGTCCGTAGTCGTCGAGCGCGGCCGCGAACCGCAACCCCATCGCCGGTGACGGACGCGCGTGACAGTCCACCATCAGGTCGATGTCCGGACCCACGGCCTCCCGCATGGCCGCCACGCAGCCCTCCGCATGCCGCACCGCGCGTGTGCCCTCGGTCGGCATGGTGGGTGGTACCGCCATCGACTTCATCGCCGTGAAGCCGTCCTGCACGGCAGCGGCTGCCAGATCCGCAAACGCCTGGTAGTCGGAAACCGGTGTCTGGTAGAACTTCTCCATCGAACCGCCGCCCAGATGGCAGTACAGCCGGACGGTGTCGCGCACCCGGCCGCCCCACAGCTCATGGCACGGCACGCCATGGATCTTTCCAGCGATATCCCACAGCGCCAGGTCGATGCCGCTGATCGCGGTGGATCGCACCACCCCGTTGCCGTGCCAGAAGTGCTGGCGGTACATCATCTGCCACAGATGCTCGATCCGGCGCGGGTCCTCGCCGACGATAAGCTCGGCGAGGTCCTGGATCGCCCCCACCACTCCGTGGGTGTGCCATTCCAGGGTCGCCTCGCCCCAGCCGACGAGCCCCGGCTGATCGGTGACCACCTTGACGAAGATCCAATTGCGCATCCGCGCGTGGCAGACGACGGCGCTGACTTCGGTAACCCTCACCCGATGTTCCTCTCGTTGTGGCGGCCGGTCGGTGCGGCCGCATGATGACTGCGCGATGGGCGTCTGATGCGTGCGTGATGTCTGCTGGACCGCGGGCACGGCAATGCGGGGGGGGGCGACCTCAGCTGCTCCGTCGGGCGTCGGGATCCGCCGACGAGCGGGCGAGCACGGCCGACCACCCACCGTCCACCGGTATCGCCGCGCCCGAGATGTAGGACGCCTCCCCCGAGATCAGAAATGCCACCACGGAGGCGATCTCCGAGCCGCGCCCGATGCGTTCGGACGGGGAGCGCTGCTCCAGGGCGGACTGCGCAGCGCGCGGATCCGCGGCGGAGTCCAGCGACGCGCGCAGCGCGGGAGTCTCGATGGCGCCCGGCGCCACGGCGACGGCCCGAATGCCGGCCGGCCCATAGGTGACGGCCACACTGCGGACCAGTGCCTCGGCGGCGGCCTTGGTCATCTCATACACCGGATGCCGCTCCGCGGCGTGCCGGGCGTGCACGGAGGACACCGCGACGAACACCCCACCGACGCCGGTCGACGTCCACTCGGTCACCGCCTCCGCGGCACTCCACAGCAGCCCGAACTGGTTGATGTCGACCACTTCCCTGGCCTGTTGTTCGGCCAGGTCGGTCAGATCGTGCAGCCGCGTGATGCCAGCGCACCCGATCCAGGCCGCCAGCGGGCCGAGATCCGCTGCGGCGCGGCGCGCCCGCCGGTGGGTGTTCCGATCGGCCACGTCACCCTCGATCGGGATCACCCTGTTGCCGGCCGGGCGCGCGGCCATCACCAGCTCGTCGGTCGCGAGCGGCGTCCGATCCACGGCGACCACGTGGTAGCCGTCCGCAGCCATGCGGCCGGCGATAGCTCGGCCGATCCCGGAGGCGGCCCCGGTGACCACGACGGTTGGGATCAAGCCGGTCACCGGATGCCTTCGACATAGCCCATGGCGGCCGAGATCTCGTCGGCACCGGCGCACAGCGTGCGACCGATCTCCTCGATCCGCTTCTCGCTCAGCCTGGCCTTCACGGTGGTCACGCTGATCGCCGCCACCACGACGCCGGTGTGGTCCTTCACCGGAGCCCCGATGCAGGTGATGCCCTCGAAGTCCTCCTCGTCGTCGACGGCATACCCGTGCTCGCGCACCGTCTTCAGATGGGCAAGGAAGCTCCGCATGTCGGTGATGGTGTGCGGCGTCTGCCGGACGAGGCGCTCGCCCTTCAGGATCGCGCGGACCTCGGCGTCGCCGCGGCCGGCCAGGATCGCCTTGCCGACGGCGGTGCAGTGCAGCAACTCCCGGTCGCCCATGCGCAGGTCGATCCGCAGCCCGCCCACGGCGTCCACCCGATCGACGATCAGCGCCCGGGCGCCCTGCAGGATGCCGATCCGCACCGACAGTCCGAGGTCGGTCGCCAGCCGCTGCAGCGTGGGCCGTGCCAGTTCCCGGATCGGCGACTGCTCGCGCGCGCGGTCCCCGAGCCGGGTCAGCGACCGGCCGAGGCGGTACCGGCGGTTCTGGCCGGTCCCGGTGTCGGCGACGTAGCCGGCGGACAGCAGCGTCTGCAGCACCGCGAAGGCAGCGCTCTTGGACAGGCCGGTCACCTCGGCCACCTCGGTGACGGAGTGCCCGCCGTCCGGCGACGAGGTCGCCAGAACGTCCAGCACCGACAGCGCGCGGACGACGCTCTGCACGGTATAGCGTTCAGAACTGGCCGGCGTCATCGAACCATCCATTCCGAGCGGTCAGTGGAAGCGCGCCGCCTCGCGCCCGCACGGCGACCCGGTCGCCGTGTCGAGGGACGGCGCCGGGTCCTCCGATCGCGGTGTGTTCGTGATGGGCAGGATTGTACATAGCCGAACGCTGATCGGCAGCACCGAATCCATCTTGTTCCCCGTTCCGCTTCTGCGCCCTCTTGCCCGCTCTGTCGAGTTGTTTTACATTCCCGAATGACGTTCTGTCCAGCCGAACCGATCGGAACCTTCAGCATGGCTCCAGTTCCCTCAACCGGGCCTCCACCCGCGCCCCGCTCGCCGCCCGCGCCCAGCAATCGATTCCGGGCGGCGTCAACAGCGGCCAACGCCTCGTCCCCGGACTCGAGGAGCTCGTGGTCACCTCGTCCAAGGGCGGAACGTTCACGGACGCGGATGGCCTGGTGTACACGGACTTTCACGCCGCGTTCGGGCCGCCGCTGCTCGGTCACAACGACCCGGACGTCACCGCGGCCATCGCGTCCGCCGCCAACCAGACGGACCTGGTCGGCGTGGGTGTCTCGCCGGGTGAGGTGCAGCTCGCCGAGCAACTGGTCGAGCTGGTGCCGTCCATCGAGAAGGTCCTGCTGACCTCGACGGGGTCCGAGGCCACCTTCCACGCGCTGCGAGTGGCCCGCGCCGCAACAGGTCGGCGCTACATCGTCAAGTTCCAGGGCTGCTATCACGGCTGGCACGACTCCGTCAGCCTGAATGTCATCTCCGCAGCCGACCGGGTCGGCGACCGCGACCCGATCTCCGCCGGCATCCTGGACGAGGTACTGGAGGCGACGCTGGTGCTGGAGTTCAACGACAGCGCCGCGCTGCGAGAGCTCTTCGACGACAGGGGCGACCAGATCGCCGCCGTCATCCTGGAGCCGATCCCGCACAACATCGGCGCCGTGCTTCCCGACCCGGAATTCCTGGCAACCGTCCGGGAACTGTGCACCCGGCACCAGGCGGTTCTGGTCTTCGACGAGGTCATCACCGGATTCCGGCACGGGCTCGGCGGCTATCAGCAGATCAGCGGTGTCATCCCCGACCTGACCACGCTGGGCAAGGCCATCGGGAACGGGGTTCCCATCGGGGCCTTGGGCGGGCGCGCCGACCTGATGGACATGTTCTCCTCGCGTCCGGGCGGACCGGCCTTCTTCGCCGGGACGTACAACGGGCACCCGCTGGTGGTGGCGGCGGCGCTGGCCACGATCGAGAAGCTGCGCACGGAGCCGGTGCACGAACACATCTTCCGGCTCGGCGATCGGGTGCGCGAGGGGCTGACCGAGATCTGCACCAGGCTCGGCGTCCCCGCGGTGGTAACCGGCTACGGGTCGGTCTTCGTCACCTACTTCATGGACGGTCCGCGGCCGCGGAGCTACCGGGACCTGCTGGCGAACGACATCGACACGTTCGTCGGCTACCGGCGCAACCTGCTCCAGCACGGCTTCTTCGAGCTGCCGCTCAACCTCAAGCGCAGTCATATCTCCTACGCACACACCGACGACGACGTCGACCGCTACCTGCAGGCCGCCGAGCGGTCGATCGCCGACGCACTGACGCATCGGAACAGCTCCGGGGCGGCGTCCACCATGGGCGGCATCGCCACCAACGCCACCAACGCCACCAACGCCACCAACGCCACCAACGCCACCAACGCCACCAAC
>JBIQML010000045.1:7937-14694 GCA_044463405.1 Nakamurella lactea
GCACGCTAATAGCACCGGCACCACCGGCACCTCCCTACCCCGTCACTTCGACATTCCCGGCAGGAAAGGATCCCCATGCGCACCCGAAGAGGCTTCATCGCATCCGTCATCGCCGCCGGCATGGTGCTGGCGGCGTGCTCCAGCGGCGGTTCGACCACGTCGTCCGGCACCTCGCCATCGTCGTCCGGTTCCGGCGGTTCGGCCGCGTCATCGTCCGACACGAGTGGCAGCGCCAGCGGATCGAGCAGCAGCGCGAGCGGTTCCAGCGGTAGCGCCAGCAGCGGCGCGAGTTCCGCCGGGACGGTCACGAAGGGCGGATCGATCACCGTCGGCATCGACCCTGGCATACCGCAGTTGAATCCGGCGATTCGCACCTTCGCCGTGGAGGAGACGCTCTTCCCGTTGCTCTGGAACGGACTCACGCAGACCGACCCGGACGGCACCGTGGTGGCCGACCTGGCCACCAAGTGGGAGGCGTCAGATGACCAGAAGACGTGGACGTTCACGCTGCGGGACGGCGTCGAGTTCTCCAACGGCGACGCGTTTACCGCGAAGGACGTGGTCGATACCTTCAACTACTACCTGAAGCCGGACACGGCCACCCAGGAAGCGAACAAGATCAAGACGATTACCGACGTGACCGCGAAGGACGACCACACCGTCACCTTCACCCTCAGCGACCCCAACGCGTTGTTCCCGGACGCGATCGTCTGGGTGAAGATGCTGGACATGTCGACGATATCGTCCATCGACAAGAACCCGATCGGCACAGGGCCGTTCGTGGTGTCCAAGTTCATTCCGAGCAGCGAACTGACCCTGGTCCGCAACGACAAGTACTGGGGCGACCCGGCGCCGCTGGACGAGATCAAGCTGGTGGCCGCCACCGATTCGGCCGCCGCGGTGAGCTCGCTGACCGCCGGCGATCTGGACGTGCTCTGGCAGATTGCGCCCAGCGACGCGACACAGTTCGCCGACGGCGGCGATGTCTACCTGGTACAGCCCAAGGCGCCGAGCCAGTGGCCGTCCTGGGAGATGGACACCACCGCCGCACCCTTCGACAATGTCAAGGCGCGCCAGGCATTGGCGTACGCGACCGACCGCGAGCAGATCCTGGAGGCGTCGTACTTCGGGCAGGGGATCGTCTCGCCGTACAACAACGCGCTGAGCACCAGCAATCCGTACTACTCGGACGAGGGGATGACCGACTACTCCTACGACCTGGACAAGGCCAAGCAGTTGTTCGCCGAGGCCGGGGTCAAGGAGGGCGACACGCTCACCTGGTGGAGCACGACGTCGGCACCCGAGTGGCAGACCGACGGCCAGATCTTGCAGGCCAGCCTGAAGAAGATCGGCATCAACCTGAAGATCGTCACCAACGACTCATCGACGTGGGCGGCGAAGTTCTACCCGGCCGGCAAGTCCTACCCCGGACTGATCGTGCCGAACCGGCAGTCCACCCCGGTGTCCCCCGCGTTCTCGCTGAACTTCTACCTCAAGGGCCGCTGCGAATGCAACTGGGACGATGCCGATTTCGAGGCCGCGTACACCAAGGCGATCGGTGAGGCCGACGCCGACGCCAGCAAGGCCGCGTGGACGAAGGTTCAGCAGATCATCAACGAGCAGGTCCCGTTGATCGTGCCGTTCCAGACCACGGTGAATACGGCGGTCGCCAAGAAGGTCTCCGGAGTCTGGATGGAAGGTGGCGGCCAGATGCACCTCGAGACAGCGGGGTTGGCGTCCTCCTGACATGGTTCGGATGATCCTGCGGAGGCTGGCGGTCAGCATCATCATGCTGGCCGCCGTCTCCGTGCTCATCTTCGTGGTTCTGCGCATCCTGCCGGGTGATCCGGTGATCACCCGACTGGGCGCGACGCCGGGCATCAGCGCGGAGGCGGTCGCCCAGCTGCGCAAGGAGGCCGGGCTGGACGATCCCGTCCTGGTGCAGTACGCGCGGTGGGTGGGCGGCGTGGTGCACGGCGATTTCGGCAACTCGTACTTCAACCAGTACTCCGTCACCGAACTGATCGGCCAGCGGCTGCCGGCGACGATCGAGCTGATGGTGCTGTCCATGGTGCTGGCCGTCGTGCTGGCGGTCCCCGCCGCGCTGCTGGCGGTCCGCCGGCCGGGCGGCGTGGTCGACAGGGTGCTGACCACCCTGGCCACCGGTGGCATGGCGTTGCCGCACTTCATCCTCGGCCTGCTGTTGATCGTGGTGTTCGCGGTGCAGCTGCGCTGGTTGCCGTCGCGCGGCTACACGCCGATCACCGAGTCCTTGGGTGACAACCTCAAGGACCTGCTGTTGCCGGCGCTGACCCTGGCGGTGACGGCCGCGCCGCTGCTGTTGCGGTTCCTGCGGGCCTCGCTGCTCGAGGTGTTGAGCATGTCCTACGTGCGCACCGCGCGAGGCAAGGGGGCATCTCGTACCCGGGTACTGCTGGACCACGCGCTGCGCAATGCGCTGATCCCGGCGCTGACCATGCTCGGCATGATCGTCGGCTACACGCTGGGCGGAGTCGTGATCATCGAGTACGTCTTCGGCCTCCCGGGGCTCGGTTCGCTCGCCGTCGACGCCGTCACCAAGCGGGACTACGCCGTTCTGCAGTCCTGCGTGCTGCTGATCAGCGCGATGTTCATCTTCACCACCCTGGTGGTGGACATCGTCACCGGCGTGCTGGATCCCCGGCTTCGTATCGGAGGTCGCCGTGGCTGACGTCGTTGTCGCGGTCGCCGGCGACGTGTCGCCCCGGCACCGCCGCCGGATCGACCCGGTGCCCGTGGCGGCACTGGCCGTGCTGGTGATCATCATCGTGGGCTGTGCGCTGGCACCGCTGGTGGCGCCGTACGACCCGACGGAACTCAGCAGCGACCGGTTCGTCGGCCCGAGCGCGGCGCACCTGCTCGGCACCGACGAGCTGGGTCGAGACCTGTTCACCCGCATCCTGTATGCCGGCCGGACCACCGTCGGCATCGCCGGCGGCGCTGCGGTGGTCGCGATGGTGCTGGGCGCCGCCTGGGGCATGCTCGCCGCGTTCTCCCGCGGCCTGATCGACGACATCCTGATGCGCCTGGCGGACACCGCGATGGCGGTGCCGCAGATGCTGCTCGCCCTGGTGTTCGTCGCCGCGTTCAACCCGACACCGGTCAACCTGGCCATCATCGTGGGGGTGCTGCTGACGCCCGTCACCGCCCGCATGGTCCGCAGTTCCGTGCTGACCGAGCGGGAGAGCGACTACTACCTGGCGGCGGTCGCCTACGGCGCCTCCCGCAGCCGTCTGGTGCTGACCGAGGTGCTGCCCAACATCTGGGCCCCGTTGGGCGTGCAGACCGCCATCAACGTGTCCAACGGAGTGATCCTGGAGGCGGCGCTGAGCTTCGTCGGCCTGGGCATCCAGGACCCCAACATCTCCTGGGGGCTGCTGGTGCAGTGGGGCTATCAGAAGATGAGCCACTCGCTGGGATACGTCATCTTCCCGTCCCTGGCGATCCTGATCGTCATCTGGATGCTCAACCTGCTCGCCGACCAGCTGGGCCGGGTCGACAACAGGCGGCAGGCGTGAACGACAAGACCGTGGCAGACCCCGATCGCCCCGCCGTGGCCGAGCGTGCCGCACCGACGACGGCGGACGCGGAACCGATCCTCACCGTCCGGGACCTGGCGGTGTCGTTCGGCTCGGTGTCCGCGGTCCGCGGCGTCTCGCTGTCCCTGCGGCCGGGGCAACGAGTGGGTCTGGTGGGCGAATCCGGGTCGGGCAAGTCGGTGACGGCGCTGTCGATGATGCGGCTGACCGAGCGGGCGCGCACCACCGGCCAGATCCTGCTCGGCGACACCGACGTGCTGACCCTGCCGCCACGCAAGCTGCAGACCATCCGCGGCTCGCGGATCGCGATGATCTACCAGGACCCGATGTCGTCGCTGAACCCGGTGCACACCATCGGGCGGCAGATCGGCGAGGCGGTGCGCCTGCACCACAAGATCGGTCGCCGGGATGCCAGGGACCGCGCCATCGAACTGCTCACCGAGGTGGGTGTGCCCCGGCCCGTGGAGCGGCTGGAGTCCTATCCGCACGAGTTCTCCGGCGGCATGCGCCAGCGCGTGATGATCGCCATGGCGCTGGCCGGCAATCCCGAAGTGCTGGTGGCCGACGAGCCCACGACCGCGTTGGACGTGACGATCCAGGCCCGGATCATCGACCTGCTCGACACGATCGTCGCCGAGCACGGCACCGCCGTCATGCTCATCACGCACGACCTCGGGGTGGCGGCCGGATTCTGCGATCACATCCACGTGATGCAACACGGACGCATCGTGGAAAGCGCCGACGCCGAAACCCTGTATGCCGACCCCCAGCATCCCTACACCCGCGGGTTGCTCGGCGCCGTGGTCGATCTCGACATCGACGTCACGCTGCCCATCCCCACCGCGCGGGCGATCGTCCAGGACGATGCGACCGGCGGTCACGACGACGAGTCCCACCGCCCCGCAGACACGCCGGATCCCGAGCCCGACGCCGGCCAACGATCCGTCCACGCCGGCGCGGTTCCGGCCACGCGGCCGATCCCGGGCGTGCCGGATCCCGACGCCGAGGACCTCGTCCGGGTCCAGGCGCTGACCAAGACCTTCCCGCTCGGCCGTGACCGGATGACCGCCGTCGACCATGTCGAGTTCACCATCAAACGCGGCCAGACCTTCGGCCTGGTCGGCGAATCCGGATCGGGCAAGTCCACCGTGTCGCGCTGCGTGCTCGGCCTGGTCGGCGCCGACTCCGGCACCGTGCGCTTCGGCGAGGTGTCCGTCACGGACCTTCGAGGCTCCCGGCTGCGCGGACTGCGGCGGCGGATGCAGATGGTCTTCCAGGACCCGTTCGCCGCCCTCAACCGCCGGCACACGGTGCGGCAACTGGTCATCGCCCCGATGGCGGCCCACCACGTCGGCACCCGCGGCGAACGCGAGAGGCGCGCGACGTCCATGCTCGAGATGGTCGGCCTCGGCCCGGAATACCATGACCGCCTGCCCCGCGAGCTGTCCGGCGGCCAGTGCCAGCGGGTCGCGATCGCTCGCGCCCTGGTCCTCGAGCCCGACTTCGTGGTCCTCGACGAGGCCGTGTCATCGCTGGACGTCTCGCTGCAGGCCCAGGTCCTCAACCTGTTGCGCGACCTGCAACAGCGGCTGGAGCTGACCTACCTGTTCGTCAGCCACGACCTCGGCGTCGTCAGGTACATGTGCTCGGAGATCGCCGTCATGCAATCCGGCCGGATCGTCGAGCAGGCGTCCCGAGAAGAGCTCTTCGCCAACCCCCGACAGGACTACACCCGCGCCCTGCTCGCCGCCGTGCCCCGCGCGGACCCGGTGCTGGAGAAGGCACGTCGGGCCCACCGGCACGACGCACCATCGGCGTGATCACCATCAACACACACCACACTCAGGAGTCAATGTGATCGCACAGAAGGACCGCCCCGCCACCGAAACCTGGTTTCCGCGGAGCGCCGAAGCGCCGGTGGGCGTGGCGCGATCCGACATCACGCCGCCCGTCGGGATCCGGGCACGCAACTGGGGCGCAGCACGCACGGATCTCAGCACCGGCGTGCACCACCCGATCACGGTGACGGCGATGTGCATCGATGCCCCCGACGGCCCGCGGTTCCTGGTGACGATGGACCTGATCAGCCTGCGGCCGAGCGCGGAACCACTGGTCCGGTACCGCCTGCTGGCTTCACTCGGCGTCGAAGAGGACCAACTGCTGCTGCACTCCATCCACTCCCACTCGGCGCCCTGCGGCGCTCCGGACGAGGTGGACCTCCCGGGCGGCGAGCTCGTCCCCGCATTCGTCGAATCGCTGTACGCCGGGGTGCTCGACGCGTGCCTGCGGGCCCGTAACAGTGCAGAACCGTGCCAGTTGACCTGGGCCTACGGTCACTGTGACGTCGCCGTCGTCCGGGACCTGCCCTGCGGTGAACGAGACCTGTGCGGATTCAATCCGGACGTCCCGGCGGACGACACCGTCGCGGTCGGTCGGGTCTGCCGGAAGGACGGCAGCACGCTCGCGATCCTGCTGAACTACGCCTGCCACCCCACCACCCTGGCGTGGGACAACACCCTGCTGTCCCCGGACTACATCGGTGCGGCCCGTCAAACCGTGGAGGCGGCCACGGGTGGTCTGTGCCTGTTCCTGCAGGGAGCATCCGGGGAGCTGTCCCCTCGAGTGCAGTACAGCGGCGACACGGCACTGGCCGACACGTACGGTCGGAGTCTCGGGTATGCGGCGCTGTCGGCGATCGAGTCGATGGCGCCGCCCGGAACCGTCATCTCCTTCGACGGTCCGGTGGAATCCGGTGCCCCACTGGCCATGTGGCTGCCCACCCCGGACGACCGCGGTACCGTGCTGGGCTGGCACCGCGCGGATGTTCCGGTGCGCCTCAAGCCAGAGCGGACGGCCGAGGAGGTCGCGGCGCTCTGGCCGCACCTGGACACCCGGGTCGCGGAGGAGCGCAACCGCAGGGCGCAACGGCTCCGTGAGTCCTACGCCGGCAACAACGATGCCCATCACCCGGCGTGGATCTGGCAGTTGGGCGACGCGGTGATCGTGGCGCAGCCCGGGGAGGCGTACTCGGCCCTGCAGACCGAACTGCGACGCCGGCACCCGGATCGCATCCTGTTCGTGCTGAACCTGACCAACGCTCCCGGCGCCATGTACGTGCCGGCCGCCGACGCGTACGGCCACGACCGCTACCAGGTGTGGCAGACGCTGTACGAGCAGGG